>WGAH01000541.1 GCA_015489145.1 Deltaproteobacteria bacterium | reverse complement strand
GGCACGAGCGCCTCCCCGCCGACCGGGCCTGGGACGCCGCCCTCTCGCTGGCCCGGGCGCTGGCCGCCCGCCACGCCGAGGGCCGGGCCGGCGGGGCCGACGGCGCCGTGTTCCAGCTCGACGAGGGCGGGGTGCAGGTGCACCTCGGCCCGGCCGACGGCGGCGACCCGCGGCAGGACGTCTTCGACGCCGTGCGCGCGCTCCTCGTCGCCCTGGTCGGCCCCCTGCCCCCCGGCGAGCACCTCGACGCCGACCTGCTGCTCAGCCAGGCCGCCCGCCTCGCCCCCGGCCTCGACCCCGAGTGGCTGGCGGTGGCGACCCGCGCCCTCGCCGGCCGCCCGGAGCGCCGCCCCGCCGACGCCGCCGAGCTGTGGGCCGAGCTCGCCCGCGCCCGGGCCCACGCCGAGGTCCGGGCCGCCGCCCCCGTCGCCGGTCACCTCACCCTCGACATCGGCTACGACACCCACATCGGGCGCCTCAAGGCCCGGGTCGGCCAGGTCAACCAGGACGCCCTGTTCTGGAACCGCCGGGGCCCGGTCGCCCTGCTGGTGGTCGCCGACGGCATCAGCGTGAGCACCGCCGGGAGCGGCAACCTCGCCAGCGCCATCCTCGTGCAGGTCGTCAGCACCCTCTGGGAACAGCACCACGCCGCCCTGGCGGGCGCCTCCGAGGACGCCGTCGAGCGCTTCCTCGTCGAGGCCCTCGCCCACGCCAACCGGGCGATTTGCGAGGGCTCGATCCGCCTGGCCGGCGGCGACCTCAGCCGCCACATCCCGATGGGCACGACGGTGGTCGCGGCGGTGGTGCGCGGAAACCGCGTCGTCACCGCATCCCTGGGAGACTCCCGCATCTACCTGGCCGGTCCCGCCGGCGTCGCCCAGCTCACCGCCGACCACAACCTGCGCGGCGCCTGGCTCGCCTCCTGGGCCGAGGGCAGCGGCATGGAGCTCATGGGCGAGGGCCACGCGCTGGTGGGCTACGAGGGCCACTTCGACGAGGAGGGCGAGCCCCGCGCCCTGCCCCCCGACCTGCGGCGTTTCACCCTGCTCCCCGGCGAGACGCTGTTCCTGTGCAGCGACGGCCTGAGCGACTACGCCGCCCCCTCCGCCGAGGACTTCGCCCGGCTGCTCCAGGAGGCCGCCGCGCACCCCGACCTCGAGATCGCCTGCCGCGCGCTGGTGGAGCGCGCCAACCTCGGCGGCGGCGGCGACAACATCACGGTCGTCGCCGCCCGGCTCGGCCACGGCGCCGCGACGGGGCCCCACAGGCGTTAGCCTGGAGGGCCACCCCGCGATTCGAGGAGCGCCATGAAGGACATCCGCGAGGCTCTCGCGAGCCGCCTCGTCCTCTGGGACGGGGCGATGGGCACCGAGATCTACGCCCGCGGCGTGTTCATCAACCGCTCCTACGACGAGGTGAGCCTGTCGAACCCCGACCTGGTGCGGGGCATTCACGCCGACTACCTCGCCGCCGGCGCCGAGGTGCTCACCACCAACACCTTCGGGGCCAACCGCGCCCGCCTGCGGCCCTTCGGCCTCGAGGACAAGACCCGCGCGATCAACGCCGCCAGCGTGCGCCTCGCCCGGGAGGTCGCCGGTGAGCGGGCCTGGGTGGCCGGCTCGATGGGCCCCCTCGGCGTGCTGCTCGCGCCGGTGGGCAAGCTCACCCCCGGCGAGGCCTTCGCGATCTACCGCGAGCAGGCCGCGGTGCTGGCCGCCGAGGGCGTCGACCTGTTCATCCTCGAGACCTTCACCCAGATCACCGAGCTGTGGCAGGCGGTGCGGGCGATTCGCGCGGTGTCGGACCTGCCGGTGATCACCTCGATGACCTTTCCCGTCGGCGGCCGCGCCCAGGCCCGGCTCGAAGGTCCCTCGCCGGAGCAGGCCGCCCGCATCATGGCCGGCTGGGGCGTGGACGCCATCGGCGCCAACTGCTCCCAGGGCCCCCGGGGGCTGATGGGCGTGGTCGAGCGCATGGCGAAGGTCACCGACCTGCCCATCGTCGTGCAGCCCAACGCCGGGCTCCCGCAGGTCGTCGAGGGCCGCACCCTCTACCTCGCCAGCCCGGAGTACATGGCCGAGTACGCCCGGCGGCTCGCCCAGGTCGGCGCCCGGGGGGTCGGCGGCTGCTGCGGCACCACCCCGCGCATGATCCGCGAAATGCGGACCTTCCTGCGGTCCATCTCGCCGATTCACGCGGCGCCGGCGGCCAGCTCGACCGGCGCCCCTTCCGAGGAGGCCCCGGCGCCGGCCGGCGAGGAGCCCGTGCCCGCGGCGGAGCGCTCGGAGTTCGCCCGCCGCCTCCTCGGGGGCAAGTTCTGCGTCTCCGTCGAGCTGGACCCGCCCCGGGGCATCGACCCCTTCCGGGCCGTCGAGGGCGCCGCCCTGCTGTACCGGGCCGGGGTGGACGTGGTCAACATCGCCGACGGGCCCCGGGCCATCGCCCGCATGGGCCCCGCCGCCCTCGCCCAGCTCGTCCGCGCCCGCGTGCCGCCGATGGAGGCCGTGGTCCACTACTGCTGCCGGGACCGCAACCTCCTCGGCATCCAGATGGACCTCCTCGGCGCCCACGCGCTCGGGCTCCGCAACATCCTCGCCGTGACCGGCGACCCGCCCAAGATGGGCACCTACCCGGACGCCACCGCCGTCTTCGACATCGACAGCATCGGCCTCATCACCTTCATCCAGCTCCTCAACCGCGGGCTCGACTTCTCGGGGCAGCCCATCGGCGGGCGCACGGCGCTGTTCGTCGGCGCCGGCTGCAACCCCGGCGCGGTGGACCTCGCCTACGAGGCCGAGCGCACCGTGCGAAAAGCCGAGGCCGGCGCCGAGTTCTTCTTCAGCCAGCCGGTCTTCGACCCGGACCTCCTCGACCGCTTCCTCGACGCCACCGAGGCCGCCGCCGAGGTGCCGTTCATGGTGGGCATCATGCCGCTGGCCTCGGCGCGCAACGCCGACTTCCTGCACCACGAGGTGCCCGGGATGCAGGTGCCCGAGGCGGTCCGCAAGGCCCTTCACGCCGCCCCCACCCGCGAGGCCCAGCGCCGGGTCGGCATCGAGATCGCCCGCGAGGCCCTGCTCCAGGTCCGCGAGCACCCGCGCGTGCGCGGCGTCTACGTCTTCCCGCCCTTCGGCAGCTACCGCGCGGTGCTCAAGCTCCTCGACGGCATCATCGAGCCCCCGGCCGACGCCGACACCGTCGCCCCGCCCGTCCTCCCGAAGCGCCGGGGCGGGGGGGGCTGAACCGGGCGCGCTACCATTCCGCCGTGCATTCCCGCCCCCTCCTGGAACCCGGGGCCACCCTCGGCCCCTACCGCCTGCGCCGCCCCCTCGGGCACGGCGGCTCGGCGGCGGTGTGGGCGGCCGACTGCCTCGACCCCGACGAGGCCGGCCCGGCGGCGGTCAAGGTCCGCACGGCCGGCACCGGGGAGGGCGACGCCCGCTTCCTGCGCGAGATCGAGCTGCTCAAGGGCCTCGACATCCCCGGCGTCGTGCGCCTGCGCCGGGCGGGGCGCACCGGCGAGCACGTCTGGTTCGCGATGGACCTCGTCCGCGGGCGCTCGATCCGCCGGGCCCTGCAGGCGGTGGAGGACCCGGCGGCCCGGGCCCGCCACGCCGCCGTCCTCGGCGAGCGCCTCGCCCGCACCCTCGACCTCGTGCACCGCCACGGCCTGGTCCACCGGGACCTCAAGCCCTCCAACGTCCTCGTCGACGAGGCCGGCCGGGTGACCCTCCTCGACTTCGGCGTCGCCTCCGCGGTCCACGCCGACACCACGCTGACCCGGCCGGGCAGCGTCGTCGGCACCCTCCCCTTCATGGCCCCCGAGCAGATCGCCGGCGCCCCCACCGACGAGAAGATCGACATCTTCGCGATGGGGCTGCTCCTCTACGAGGGGGTGGCCGGCGCCCGGCCGGCGCTCAAGGACCCGCGCGAGTGGTTGAGCGTGCAGTGCCGCCGCCGCCTGCCCTCCCTGGCGGTGCGCGAGCCGGCCGTGCCCCTGGCGCTGGCGGCCCTGGTGGACCGGATGCTGCGCCTCGAGCCCGAGCGGCGCCCCGACGCCGCCGAGGTGGCCCACGAGCTCGCCGCCATCGCCGCCGGCGGCGGGACCCCCGACTGGCCGGAGCCGCACCGGGTGCACGGCCGGGAGGCGCTGCTGTCCACCCTCGGGCGCATGCTGCGCGAGCCCGAGCCGCCGCTCACGGTGCTCGCCGGGCCGCCGGGGAGCGGGCGGCGGCGCCTCGCCGAGGAGCTGCACCGCCGCGCCCTCCTCCACGGCCTGCCCGTCCTCGCCGGCCGCTGCCGCCCCGAGGAGCCCGCCGGCGCCCTGCGCGAGCTGGTCGAGGCGGCCCTGGCCGGCGAGGACGGGCAGGCCGTGGAGGAGGGCGCGGCGGTGCAGCTCCTCGGC
>WGAH01000540.1 GCA_015489145.1 Deltaproteobacteria bacterium | reverse complement strand
GGGCCAGCCCTCCGCCGACCAGCCGTCGCCGTCGGCGTCGTCATCGTCGGTGGGATCGCAGTCCTGGTCGACCCCGTCGTACCAGGTCTCGGCGGCCCCGGGGTTCACGTCGGCGTCGGCGTCGTCGCAGTCCTCCCCGCCGGCCGCCTCGGCGGCGTAGCCGTCGGCGTCGGCATCGTCGTCGTCATCCCCGGCGCAGTCGGAATCCACCCCGTCGTACCAGGTCTCGACCGCGCCCGGGTACACGCTCGCATCGGTGTCGTCGCAGTCGTCGCCCCCGTAGGAATCGGCGTCGTGGCCGTCGGCGTCGGCGTCGTAGTCGCTGTCCCCGGCGCAGTCGGAATCCACCCCGTCGTACCAGGTCTCGAAGGCGCCGGGGTAGACGCTGGCGTCGTGGTCGTCGCAGTCGCCCTCGGCCTCGGTGCGCCCGTCGCCGTCCGCGTCGTCGAGGCCCAGCGGCGCGAGCATCACGTCGTCGAGGCCCCAGGCGTCGGCGGCGTCGTCGTCGGTGAGCGTGATCGCGTCGGCCGGGTAGTCGAAGCTCAGGCCGAGGAAGACCCCGCCGGCCGCGTCCTCGCCCGAAAGGTCCACCGACTCCGTGTAGAGGGTGGTGCCGCCGTTCTCGACGGTCAGCGTGAAGGAGCCGGCCCCGTCGAGCAGGTAGAGGGCGACGGCGTCCTGCTCCTCGTCGAAGCTGATCGTGGCGCTGGCCCCGCCGGCGAGGGCGGCCTGGGCGTCGCGGGGAGCCGCGCCGTCCACGTCGGCGGCCACGGTGAGCGTGCCGTCGAAGGTCAGGCCGAGGTCGGCGGTGTAGTCGTCGTCAACGACCTCGCCGAGGGCGAGGTCCTCGAAGTCGGCGATCTCGGGCGAATAGCCGGCGGCGGAGGCCCAGGCCGAGGCGTCGGTCTCCACCGTCATCGAGCCGGCGTCCACCACGCCGTCGCAGTCGTCGTCGACGCCGTTGCCGAGCACCTCGGCGGCGTCCGGGGAGACCGCGGCGTCCTCGTCGTCGCAGTCCCCCATGTCCTCGCTCCAGCCGTCGCCGTCGCGGTCGGTGGCGCTGGCCCAGAGCACCTGCACCGCGTCGAAGCCCCACTGGTCGCCGGCGGCGGCCTCGAGGGTGAGCTCGGTGATCGGCTCGGCGAAGCTCATGCCGACGAAGCTGCCCTCGCTGACGTTGGGGGCGTACAGCTCGAGGAGCCGGCCCGAGAGGAGCGTCGAGAGGCCGCTGTCGAGGCGCACCTTGAAGCCGCCCTCGCCGTCGAGGACCCGCAGGGCCAGGGCGTCCACCTCGTCGGAAAAGGACAGGGTGACGCGGTTGGCGGCGCCGGCCACCACCTTGACGCCGGTGTTGCCGACCGGCGCGGCGTCCCACACGCTCGCCTCGGCGGTGGCGCTGCCGCTGGCCGAGATCGTGAGCCCGTCCGCCGCGTAGACGCTGCTGACGTCGCTGCCGGCGGCGAGGCCCTCGAAGCCGAAGGAATCCGGCAGGTCGGAGGCGTCGGTTCCCCCAGGCGATCCGAACAGGTCGTCGAGGTCCCACGCCCACTCGGAGGCGTCGCGGCGAAGGATCAGCACGTCGTCGATCCAGCCGTCGCAGTCGTCGTCAGCGAGGTTGCCGTCCACCTCGGCCACCCCCGGGTAGACGCTCGCGTCCTCGTCGTCGCAGTCCACCCCGTCCACCGAGGTCGACACGAAGCCGTCGCCGTCGCGGTCGGGGAAGTCCGGCTTCACCGACCAGACGTGGACCCGGCCCGCGCCGGTGAGGCCGCCGGCGGTGGCGTAGGGGGCCGAAAACGCGAGGTCGGGGTAGCCGTCGCCGTCGTGGTCGCTCATCCCGGCGAGGGCCGTGCCGAGGGCGCCGCTGGCGTCGGCGCCGTAGACCGCGTAGTCGGCGTCCGAGGCCGCCAGGCTCGTGCCCCCGAGGGTGGTCCAGGCGTAGACCGCCCCGCCCGAGGCCAGCCAGCTCCCGTCGTTGGGGGCGGAGACGACGAGGTCGTCGGTGCCGCTCTCGTCGAGGTCGCCGACGACGATGGCCGCGCCGAAGTGGGCGGTGGCGGCATCCCCGTAGGCCTCGGCGTCCGCGTCGGCGCCCCCTACGCGAGCACCGTCGCCCTGCCCATCGCCGTCGAAGTCGCCGGTGGCGATCGCGGTGCCCAGCTCGGCGTCGGCCTCGCTGCCGCTGAAGGTGGCCCAGGCCTCGCTCGCCAGGTCGAGGGTGCCCGCCAGGCTGCCCCCGGCCACGGCGTAGACGCGCCCGGCGTTGGCGGTGCTCGACGAGGGGTCGAAGTAGGGCGCGGCCACCAGCAGGTCGCTGGCCCCGTCGCCGTCGAGGTCGGCCAGGGCCACGGTGCGGCCGGCGCGGTCGTTGCTCGCCTCGCCCAGCAGCGCCGCGTCGGGCGCATCGAGGCTGCTCGTGCCCCCGGAGAGCGCCGAGGCCCCGCCGTAGAGCACGAAGGCGGCCCCGGCCTCGTCGCCCGCCGAGTCGTCCTCCGGCGCGCCGACGAGGAGGTCGCCGTAGCCGTCCCCGTCGATGTCGCCGGCGGCCACCGCCCGGCCGGCCCGGGCCTTCTTGTAGGTGCTGCTGCTCGTGCCCGAGGCGGCCGCCGTGGGGCCGAGGACCGTCCAGTCGGCGTCGGTGGGCAGCGAGAAGTCGCCGAGAACTTCCCCGCCGGCGAGGACGTAGACCGCCCCGGCGCTGGCGGCGGCGGTGCCGTCCTCGGGGGCGCCGAGGATCACCTCGTCGGCGCCGTCGCCGTCGAGGTCGGCCAGGGCCGCCGCCGTGCCGAGCCCGACGCCGGCGGTGTCGGCGGAAAAGCTCGTGAGCGCGGAATCCAGGCTGTCGCCGGCCGCCTCCTCGCTGCCCCAGAGCAGCCAGGCGGCGTCGGCGTCCTGGGCGCCGACCAGCAGCTCGGCGTAGCCGTCGCCGTCCACGTCGCCGCCGGCCAGGGCGCGCCCGGCGTACTGGGAGACGGCACTGCCGTCCCAGGAGATGTCGACCTCCTCGGTGGTGCGGGTCGGGGCCGACGGTCGCTGCCCCTCCTGGCCGAACCAGGCGCTCGTGCCGTCGCTCAGGCCCCCGGTGCAGGACCAGGCCAGGCCGGTGCCGGCGCCGCCGGTGGCGCCGACCACGGCGCCGGCGCCGCCGTCCACGCTCGGGTCGCCGAAGGTGATGTCGTCGAGCGCGATCACCGCCTCGTCCCGCCCCTCGACGAGCCAGGCCTGCACCGTGCCGTCGCCCCCGGCGCTGTCGTGGGCGCCGCTCCACTGGGCGACGAAGACCCGGTGCGGGTAGCGCCCGAGGACCTGCCAGGTCGCCGAGCCGGCGGCCCAGTCGTCCCAGAAGGCCGCCACCCCGCTGTAGGACGCGCTGTCCGGGCAGGCGGCCGTGGCGGTGGCCCCGTCGAAGAACAGCACGCCGTCGTTGGAGAGGGTGAGCTGGTCGACGGTGACGCCGTACCACTCGAAGTCGAAGCCCAGGTCCACGTCCGTGGTGCCGTCGTCGGCGAGCCCCGGGTCGGTCGGGTCGCTGAGCGGCAGCAGCGCGTGGGGCGGGCCGTCGGCCTCGTCGGAATCGGTGTAGACGTAGTCCCCGGCGTCCGGGCCGCCGGTCCCGGCCCACAGGGCCACGGAGACCCCGACGCCGAGGAGGCTCACCCACCGCCACGCGCGCTTGCCGCCGTTCTTCATGGCGGGAGTCTACCGCGCCGGCCCCGGCCCCGCCGCGCGCGCCCCGGCCGCCGGCTCAGATCCGGTACTTGCGGGTGAACTCCTCGACCTCGGGGAGGCCGCCCTGGAGGATCAGGTAGCCGTCGAAGGGCTCGCGCTCGGTGATCTCGCCGGCCACCGGCGTGAGCATGAGGCGCTTGACCTCCTCGCGGTCGTGGCTGTGGCCCAGCGCCCAGCCGAGCTTGACGTAGGCGACCTCGGGCAGCATGTTCGCCGCCGGGATCACCCCGCGCTCCTGGATGTCGCGGCCGGACTCGTAGACGTTCATCTGCACGAAGCCCCACAGGGTCTGCACGGTCATGTAGACGTGGACCCCGGCGGCGGCGGCGCGCTCGAGCGCCGGGTAGACCTGCTTGTTGACGTGCCCGAGCCCGGTGCCGGCGATGACGATGCCCTTGTAGCCGGCGGCCACCAGGGCATCGATCACGTCGGGCTTCATGTTCGGGTAGTAGTAGAGGATCGTGACGCGGTCGTCGAAGGCGGTGTCGACCTTCACCTCGCGCTCGCCCCGGCGCCGGTAGTCGGGGCGCAGGGGCGTGATCGCGTGGCGGTCCACCATCGCCAGCGGGATGTCGCTCACCGTGCGGAACGTGGAGCGGTACGAGGAGTGCATCTTCCGCACCCGGGTGCCCCGGTGCAGCAGGCCGTACTGGTCGGAGGTGGGCCCGAACATGCAGACCATCACCTCGGCGATGTCGCTCTCGCCGGCGGTCTTGCAGGCGTGGATCAGGTTGAGGGCCGCGTCCGAGCTCGGGCGGTCGCTGGAGCGCTGGCTGCCCACCATCACGATGGGAACCGGCGAGTCCTGGACCATGAAGCTCAGGATCGCCGCGGTGTGGTGCATCGTGTCGGTGCCGTGGCCGATGACGATGCCGTCCACGCCCTTGCGGATCTCCTCGCCCACCGCCTCGGCCAGCGCGATCCACTGCTCGGGGCCCATGTTCTCGCTGAACACCCCGAACAGCTTCTCGGTGCGGAGGTTGCAGACCTCGGCCAGCTCCGGCACCGAGCCGTACAGCTCACCCGGCGAGAAGGCCGGGATGACCGCGCCGGTGCGGTAGTCCAGGCGGCTCGCGATCGTGCCGCCGGTGCCGAAGAGGGTCACCCGGGGCAGGCCCGGCGTCTCGGGGAAGGCCTGCTCGGGGATCTTGTAGTGGGCCTGCCGGTAGCCGGTCTCCTCGATGGCGGTGACCGTCTCGACGGCGACGCCGATGTTGTAGCCGGTGGCGAGCTTGAGCACGACGTGCCGGTCGTCGGCCGACTCGGCCCGCGGCAGGACCAGCCCCTCGAAGTCGCCGCGGGTGGTGTGGATCCGCACCTCCGACCACACGCCGACGCCCATGCGGTCGAGCAGGTCGCGGGCGGCGCCGCGGTAGCCCTTGAAGCGATCCGGCCGCGCGTCGAGCGGCGGGCGGGCCTCGGTGCGGTTCATCGTCCCTCCAGGGCGGCGAGGATGCGGGCGCGCACCGCGCGGCCCGGCGCGCGGTAGCCCAGCTCGAACATCACCCGCCCCATCCAGTAGCGAAGGCGGGCCTCGGGGTCGGCGGAGCGGGGCGGCGGGCCGTCGAGGACGACGCGCACGGCCGCGTCCACCTCGGCCGTCGGCGGCACCGCCTGCTGGGCGAAGATGCCCTCGGGGGTGTCGGGATCGTCGGCGCGACGGCAGCCGGAGAGCTGGCGGAGCACGATGGGGAGCACCTCCCGGCTGAGCGCCCCCTCCGCGAGGCGGAAAAACACCTGCTCGACGACCTCGGGCTCCAGCGGCTCGCCCATCCAGCCCCGCCGGCGCAGGAGGCGGAAGCGGTCGACGAGGACCTCGCCCACGCGCTGCGGAGGGAGGCCCGGGACGGCGAGGCCGCGGCGGGCGTGCTCGTAGAGGCCGTCCAGGACGATGGCCCGCGCCGCCGCCGCCGGCAGGCCGGCCTCGACCAGGGCGGCCTCCTGCTCCCAGGAGGGCGCCGGCACCCGGGCGCGGGCGGCCTCCACCCGATCGATGGTCAGCGGCGAGGGCGGGAGGTCGGTGTCGGGGTACATGCGGTCGGGGCCGGGCAGCACGCGCTCGAAGCCGGTGGTGCCGTCGTCCATGACCTGCCGCGTCTCCGGGGGCACGCCGTCCAGCGCCATCCGGCAGCGGTCGGCGATCTCGGTGACGGCGGTCCGCACGTCGCGCTCGGGGCCCCACACGAGCACCAGCCCCTCGCCCTCGGCCAGCCCGCCGGCCCGGCGCAGGCGCTGCCAGGCCGCCGACGGCAGGGCCGCCTCGGCGCTCGGGTGCCACAGGATGTTGGGCTCCTCGTCGAGGCAGGCGATGACCCGCACCCGGTCGGCGAGCTCCCGGGCGAAGGGGCGGCCGGGGCCGACGAGGGTGTCGAGCTCCCGGGCCAGCGGCGGCGGCAGCACCACCCCGCGCACGACCCCGCCGAAGCGCAGCGCCTCGCGCACCGGCCGGAACTGGAGGCTCTCGGCGGCGGCGGTGAGGTCGACGGAACGCTCGGGCACCTCGTCGAGGCCGGCGGCCCGCAGGCGGTCGCGGATCTCGAGGAGGGCCCGCTGGCGCACCGCCTCGTAGTGGACCAGGCGCGGGATGAGGCGAATGCTCGGCACGCCCTTGATCTCGACGCGGGTGCCGCCGCGCACGCTGACGTTGACGTCCTGCCGCGCGGTGCCCGCCCCGGTGGCCGCCCGGCCGCTCGCCCGGCAGAGCTTGCGGATCTCGGTGGCCGCCACCGCCCACTCCTCGGGGGTGCGGAGGTCGGGCTTGGTCACGACCTCGATGAGCGGGGTGCTCAGGCGGTCGGCGATGTAGGTGCGGACGTGGCCCCGGTCGCTGACCTCCCGGCAGGAGTCCTCCTCGAGCGAGATCTGCTGGACGCGCACCACCCGCCCGGGCTGCCCGGGGAAGGGGATCGCGCCGTCGAGGCCCACGATGGCGGTGCGCTGGAAGCCCGTGGGGATCGAGCCGTCGAGGTACTGCTTGCGGGCGATGTGGACCTCGCCGACGATGCTGCACCCGAACATCAGGCAGATCTCGAGGGCGTACTCGAGGGCCTGCTGGTTGAGCTCGAAGGGCGGGGCGTCGTCGAGCTCGTAGGTGCAGACGTTGTCCCGGTTGATCCGGTAGACGATGTCCTTGCGGGTCTTGAACTCCATCAAGGCCGTGCCGTCGTACTCGCCCAGCTCGCTGAGCGTCGGGCGCATGTGGCGCAGGACCTCGGCGTGGTACTCGTCGGTGAGGCGCCGGGCGGGGCAGCGGCAGAACAGCTTGCGCTCGGTGGCGAGCTGGCGGTGGACCTCCAGCCCTCCCATGAGGCCCATCTCGGCGTAGTCGCGAGCGCTCAGCTCGCCGTAGGCGGGGATGTCGGCCAAGCGTGCTCCAGGTGTGGGGATCGGGCCGGGGCCCGGGGTTCAGGCGTCGAGGCTGTGGACGAACTCGAGGGGATGCGGCCGGGCGCGAAGCTCCCGCGCGCGGGCGCGGTGAACCTCGATCCAGGAGCGCACCAGCTCCTCCGAAAACACGCCGCCGGCTAACAGGAAGGCGTGGTCCGCCGCCAGCGCGTCGAGGGCCTCGTCCAGCGAGCCGGGCAGGGAGCGGATGCGGTCGCGCTCCTCCGGCGGCAGCTTCTCGACGTTGACGTCGAAGGGGCCGAAGCCCATCGCCCCCGGGTCGAGCTTGCGGCGGATGCCGTCCACCCCGGCGAGCAGCATCGCCGCCATCGCCAGGTAGGGGTTGGCGGTGGCGTCCGGCGGGCGGAACTCGATGCGCTTCGCCTCGGGGGCCCGGGCGTAGCGGGGCACGCGAATCGCCGCCGAGCGGTTGCCCAGGCTGAAGAAGGCCTTGACCGGCGCCTCGTAGCCCGGCACCAGCCGCCGGAAGGAGTTGGTCGAGGGGTTGGTGAAGGCGAGCACCGCGCCGCCGTGCTCGAGCAGGCCCGCCACGTAGGCGTGGGCGTCGCGGGACAGGCCGCCGTAGCCCTCCTCGGCGTGGAAGACCGGGCGCGGGCCGTCGAAGAGGTGCTGGTGGAAGTGCAGGCCGCTGCCGGCGTGGCCGTACAGCGGCTTGGGCATGAAGGTGGCGCGCAGGCCGAACTCGGCGGCGGTCAGCCGGGCGATCAGCTTGCCCTTGACGATGGAGTCGGCGGCGTGGACGAGGTCCTGGAAGCGCAGCTCGATCTCGACCTGGCCGGCGGCGCCGACCTCGTGGTGGTGGTACTTCACCGGGATGCCGGCGGCCTCCATGCGGCGCACGGTCTCGGCGCGCAGCTCGTAGAGGAGGTCGGCGGGGCGGGCGGCGTGGTAGCCGCGCTGGGCCGGGATCGTGCCGGCGCCGCGGCCGAAGCGGAACAGGCCCACGTCGGCGTCGCGCCGGGGGTCTCCCCAGCCGGCCTCGGCGCTGCGGATCGTCCAGCCGCAGTCCTCGGGCCGGTCGCGCACCGTCACCTCGTCGAAGACGTAGTACTCGAGCTCCGGGCCCCACATCGACCGCGAGCCGATGCCGGCCTCGCGCAGGTAGCGCTCCGCCCGCGCGGCGATGACCCGGGGGGCGTTGCGGGCGGGCTCGCGGGTGTCGGCCTCGGCGAGGTCGCAGAGGGCGACGAAGGTCGGGTGGTCGGTGAAGGGGTCCTCGAAGATCGAGCGCACGTCCGGCATCACGACCATGTCGCCGGATTCCAGGCTCTTGAAGCCGGGGATCGAGGAGCCGTCCACGCCGACCCCCTCGACGAAGGTGCGCTCGGTCACGGCGCTGGCCGGCAGGGTGACGTGGTGCAGGCCGCCGTAGAGGTTGACGTACATGAGGTCGAGGAACCGGATCTCCCGGTCCCGCATCGCCGCGATCACCGCGCCCGGGGAATCGAACACGTCGGGCCTCCTGGCTGGAAGGGGCCCATTCCATAG
>WGAH01000539.1 GCA_015489145.1 Deltaproteobacteria bacterium | reverse complement strand
GTGGGAGGGGCGTGAGCGTGTCGCATGGCGGCGTGAGCGCCGTTGGGAGCGGCGTGAGCGCCGGTGGGAGGGGCGTGAGCGCGTCGCGTGGTGGCGTGAGCGCCGGTGGGAGCGGCGTGAGCGCGTTGCGTGGCGGCGTGAGCGCCGGTGGGAGGGGCGTGAGCGTGTCGCATGGCGGCGTGAGCGCGGGTGAGAGCGGCGTGAGCGCCGTTGGGAGCGGCGTGAGCGGTTTCCTCTCGGGGGTCCTGTTCGCCCTCGCCTTGGCGACCTCGGCCTACGCGGGCATCGCCGCGGCGGTGCTCGTGGTCGTGCTCGGCCTCTCCCGCCTCGCCGCCGGGGAGCTTCCCCGCCCGCCGGCCCTGGCGGCGGCCGCGGCGGTGGCGGTGCCCGCGGGCCTCGTCGAGGCCTGGTTGTTCGCCACCGGCGAGATGCGGGCCGGCGGCGCGTCGGCGGCGCTTTCCCCCGGAGCCTCGATGGCGGTGGGCTCGACCTCCTTGGTGGGGCTCCTGTCTTGGGGGCCGGCGGCGTCGGGAGCGGCGGGTGGCGAGGCGGCGCCGCTGGGCTGGACCGTCCTGGCGCTGGCGGCCCTGGCGCCGGTGGTCCTTGCCCGGGTGCGGGGCTGGCGTCCCTGGGCGGCGCTGGGCCTGCTCGGCGCGGCCCTCGCCCTCGGGCCGGCGGTGCGCCTGGACCCGGCGTCGAGCTTCGGCGTGCCGGGCCTGCTCCGGCCGCTGTCGGCCCTCGGGGGGTGGTTCCGCTTCCCGGTGCGCATGGCCTGGCTCGCCGAGCTGGGCCTGGGCCTGGTCGCCGCCCGGGTCGCCTCGGAGCTGGCCCGCCGCCGGGCCCGCCTGGCCGCGCCCCTGCTTCTCGCCGCCGCCGTCGACGCGACGGTGGGCAGCGGCGCCCTGTTCGCCGCGCGGTCGCGGTCGGCGGAGTTGCCCTCGGCCTACCGGGCGGCGCCGGACGCGCCGGTGCTCGACCTCTACCCCGAGGCCCTCGGGCTCCCGGTGGACTTCGGCCTCGAGGCCTACGATCTCGCCTGCTTCTTCGGGGCCCTGCACCGCCGTCCCGTCGCCGCCCGCTGCCTGGACACCGCCGTCGGCGCCGATCCCGGGGCGGTGGTGCGCCGCTGGCTCCAGGACGCGCTGCTCCGGCGCCGCCCGGCGGGGTCCGTCTCCGGTGGCCTCGCCCGCTTGGGTTTCGGGTCGGTCGCCTTCTGGGCGGGCCTGCACCTGCCGGCGGATCGGCTCCTGATGCGGGAGGGCCTGGGCGCCGCCCTCGGCCCGCCCCGGGCGACCTCCCGGGACGGGGGGCTCCTCGTCGAGCTGTACGCGGTGCCCGAACCCCGCGCCGACCGCGAGGCCGCCCGGTGGGCCCTGGCGCGGCTGCGGGCCGGGGAGGCGCCGTGACGGCCCGGCGGCTGCTGCCCTGGATGCCGGCTCTCGTCCTGCTCGGGGCGCTGCTGGTCGGGGAGCGGGTCGCGTCGCCGGACGGCGTGGAGATGGCGGCGGCGGGGCGCTGCCTGTGGCTCCTGCCGCTCCGGCCCGACGGCTGCGCCGGCCTGGAGCCGACGCTGTGGCCGCCGGTCTTCCCTCTCGTTTCCGGGCTCGCGGCGCTGCTCGTCGGCGTGGACCTCGCGCCCCGGCTCGCCTCGGCCGCCGGCTTCGCGCTGCTCGCCTGGGCGATGGGGCGGCTCGGCCGGCGGGTGGGCGGCGACCGCGCCGGGGTCGCGGCGGCGGCCATGCTGCTCCTGGTGCCGGCCCTGCGCGTGCCCGCCCTCGCCGGCGAGGCGCGGGCGCTGGCGATGGCCCTGCTGTTCCTCGCCCTCGACGCCCTGTGGGAGCGCGAGCGGACGGCCGCCCGCCGCGCGGGGTTGTTGCTCGGCGCCGCGGCCCTGGCCCGCCCGGAGCTGCTCGCCACCGGGCTTTCGGTGCTGGCCTGGGTCGCCTGGCGGCGTCGCGCCGCCCTCCGCGGGGCCGCCCTCGGCTTCTTCGCGCTGCTGGGGCCCTACCTCGTCGCCGTCTCCGCCTGGATGGGCCGGCCGGCCCTCAGCGCCCGGGACTGGGAGGGGCGCGGCTTCGCC
>WGAH01000538.1 GCA_015489145.1 Deltaproteobacteria bacterium | reverse complement strand
CCCCACCCGCGCCCGCCGTCGGGCGCTTCCCTCGACGAGGGTCGACCGGCGACGGGCCGCGGCGGGATAGCAGGGCGCACAGCCAGGGAGCGGTTCATGGACCTCTACATCGATCGGGAAGAGCTGCTGCGGGCGCTGGGCCGGGCCCAGGGCATCGTCGAGCGCCACACCACCAACCTCGCGCTGTCGCACGTGCTGCTCAGCGCGCAGGAGGGACGCCTGCGGGTGACCGCCTCGGACACCCAGATCACCCTCGTCGCCGACTACCCGGCGCGCATCGAGCAGGAGGGGGAGCTCACCGTCGAGGCGCAGACCTTCTTCCAGATCATCCGGGCGCTCGGCGAGCCGACGGTGCACCTCTTCGCCACGGGCAACAACCGCCTCGGCATCCAGTGCGGCCGCTCCGAGTTCAAGGTGGTGAGCCTCCCGGCCGAGGAGTACCCGACCATCGCCACCCAAAACGGCTCCCAGGCGATGCGGGTGCGCGGCGGCGACCTGCGGCGCATCATCGAGGAGACGCTGTTCAGCGTGAGCACCGACGAGAGCCGCTTCGGCCTCAACGGGACCCACCTCGAGGAGGTCACCGCCGAGGACGGCACCCCGCGCCTTCGCATGGTCACGACCGACGGCAGCCGGCTGTCGTTCTCGGAGGCGCCCTACGAGGGCGAGTTCGCGATGGGCGCCCGGATGCTGCTGCCGCGCAAGGGGCTGGAGCAGGTGCGGCGCCTGGTCGAGGACCCCGACGAGGCCTGGTCGATCGGCTTCAGCGAGCGGAGCGCGAGCTTCACCACCGAGACGCTGCGCCTCTTCGTCGGCCTGGTCGAGGGCGAGTTCCCCGAGTACCGCAAGGTGCTGCCGAGCGGGCACAGCCGCCGCGTCGTGCTCGACCGCGCCGCCTTCGACGCCGAGCTCAAGCGCATCGCGATCATGGCCTCGGACCGGAACCACTCGGCGCGCTTCGACTTCCAGCAGGACAAGCTCGTGCTCAGCGCCACCAGCGTCGACACCGGAGACGCGCGCACCGAGGTCGCCGCCGAGCTCGAGGGCGAGCCGCTCCAGACGGGCTTCAACATCAGCTACTTCCGCGACATCCTCCAGAAGGTCGCGCCGAGCGACAAGATCGTCCTCGAGATGGGCGAGGCCCTCGACCCGTGCATCGTCCGCTTCCCGGGTCGGGACGACTGCCTGTTCGTCGTGATGCCCATGCGGCTCGACTGACCCGGCGCGGGCCGGGCGTCGCCGAGGGCGGCGAGGGAGGCCGGGCGGTGCGGCTGGAGCGGCTGGAGCTGGGCGACTGGCGCAACGCGGCCCGCACCGCCTTCGACAGCGACGCCGGCGTCGTCGTGCTCCACGGCGAGAACGGGCAGGGCAAGACCAACCTCCTCGAGGCGGTCTGGATGCTCGGGGCCCTGCGGAGCTTTCGCGAGGCGCGGGTCGGGCGGCTGGTGCGCCACGGGCGGGAGGAGGCCCGGATCGCCGCGGTCGTCGTCGGGCGATCCGGGCGTCGCCGGCTGGAATGGCGGTGGCGGGGCGGCGCCCGGACGCTGCTCGTCGACGGGGTCCCGACGCGGGACCTCGGCGCCTGGTTCGCCATCCTGAGGGCGGTGCTGTTCTGCCCGGAACAGGTCGGCATCGTGCGCGGCGGTCCGGCGGAGCGACGCGCCTTCCTCGACCGGGCGGCCTTTGCCGCCGACCCCGGGCACCTCGAAGTGGCGCGGGCCTACCGGCGGGCGGTGCGCCAGCGCGCCGCGCTCCTCGCCGCGCCGCCGGTGGACCCGGACCAGCTCGCCGCCTGGGACGCCGACCTCGTGGCCCGCGGCGCCGAGCTGGTGCGGCGGCGGGCCCTGGCCGTCGCGGCCCTGCGGGAGCCCTTTCGCGAGGCCCACCGGGCGCTCGCCGGCGCCGGGGAGGTCGACCTGCGCCTGCGGGGATGGGCGGAGCTGGACGCGGCCTCGCCGGCGGCGATCCCCGCCATTCGCGAGCGCCTCGCGCGGCTCCTGGAGGAGCGACGCCCCGAGGAGCTGCGCCAGGGGCGGGTCCTCGTGGGTCCCCACCGCGACGAGCTCGACATCCTCCTCGACGGGCGGCCCGCCCGCGTCCACGCCTCCCAGGGCCAGGCGCGCACCCTCGTGCTCGCCCTCAAGCTCGCCGAGCTGGAGGCGGCCCGCCGGGCCGGCGAGACGCCGCTGTTCCTCCTCGACGACCTCGGCGGCGAGCTCGACCGCCGGCGCATGGAGCGCCTGACGCGCCGGCTGGTGGCGCTGCCCAACCAGGTGTGGCTGACCACCACCGATCCCGGGCTCCTCGGCGGAGCCCTGCGCCGGAAGGCGAAGTTGCTGGAGGTCGCCGGCGGTCGAGCTCGCCGCCAAGGTCGTCGAGGAGGAACAGCGGCGTCTCGCCGGCCCGGCGGGCCGCCTCCAGCTCGGCGAGCTTGAGGG
>WGAH01000537.1 GCA_015489145.1 Deltaproteobacteria bacterium | reverse complement strand
GGCGAGGGGCGAGGGGAGGAGGAGCCCCCTAACCCCGACCCGGTCGCGCCCGGCAGGGGGGGTGGCGGGTTCCGCCTGAACCGGGTGCCGCCGGGTCCGATACCCGAAATGGAGCCACCCGAAATGGGGCCGAGGAAGGAGCACCGGGAGGACCATGGTTCGGGCGAGGGCAGGGCCGGCCGGCTACACTGGAGGGTGGAACCCCGCCGCGCCCGAGTTGTCCGTCATGTCCGTGTCCCCGGGCTCCCGTCTCCGACGCCCCCGCCACGGGCTGCGCGTGACCGTGCGCCTCGGCGACCTCGTCGTCGGCCAGTCGGTGCGCTGGAGCCGCCGGCCCGGGCCCCTCGACGGGGCCGCCGAGCTCGTGCCCACCGACGACGGCGAGCCGCTGGCCCGGGTGCGCTGGCTCGGCCCGGACCGGGTCGAGCTGCGCGGGGGCGGTCCCGCCGGCGTGCTCGGCCCCGGCGAGCGCCTCGCCTGGGACGGACCCGCCGGCCTGCGGGTCGAGCTCGACCTGGTGCGCGAGCGCCGCGCCCGGCGCTTCGGCGCCGCCGGCGGCGGGGACGTGGTGCTGTTCACCACCGTGCTGGTGCTGCTGGTGGCGGTCGGGCAGCTCCGCACCCTGGCGGCGGTGTTCTGGCCCGAGACCGACCCGGGCCACACCACCCTGGAGCCGAGCCCGGAGCTGATCGCGCGCCTCCTCCAGCGCGACCTGAGCGGCGTGCCCGACGGCGCCCTGGAGCCGCCCTCGCCCTCCGAGGAGCTGGTGCTGCCGGGCGGCGCGCCGGGGCCCCTCGCCGCCACCCCCGGCGGCGGCGCCCGCCGGGGACCCGAGCGCCGGGTCGGCGACGCCGCCGGCCGCGCCGGGCCGGCCGCCGTCGAGCGGGCCGAGGAGGCGAAGGACGCCGGCCTCCCCGGAGATCCGCCCGCCCTCGCCCGCGCGGAGGAGGGCGCCTCCCGGGACCTCGCCGGCACGCGGCCCCGGCGGCCCGAGGCCGGCGATCTTCCCGCCGCCATCGAGCGCTTCATCGGCTGGGGCCTCCGCGACCAGCTCCGCATCCCCGGCCTTCCCCCGGCGGCGGCGCGGCAGGTCGAGGCCGACCTCGCCGAGGCGAGGCGGCGGCTGGCCCTCGACCCGGACGACCCCTGGGCGCTGCAAATCCTGGGCTACTACGCATACCTGGCGGAAAACCTGGAACTCGGGCGAGAGGCCTTCGCGCGCTACATCCGCTTGTACCCCGGCGATCCCTCGGGCTACAATAACCTCGCTCTCGTCTACAAGCGCACCCGGGACTACAGGAGCGAAGAGGCCCTCTACCGCCAGGCCCTCGAGATGGACCCGCTGGACACGCACGTTCTCAACAACCTCGCCGTCAACCTCGCCCACCAGGGGCGGGGGGACGAGGCCCTTCGCGTGCTCGCCGAGGTGCGCGCCCTGCAGCCCGCCGACGCCTACGTCGAGCTGCACGAGGCCAAGGTGCTCGCCGCGATGGGCCGCCGCCAGGCCGCCTACCGCCACCTCGTCCGGGCCCTCGACCGCCAGGGCGAGCTCGACGCCCTGCACCGGGTCGAGTTCCGCCAGGACCTGCGCCTCGACCCGGCCTTCGACGCGATGCGCGGCGACCGCCGCTTCCGGCGCCTCCTGCGCCGCCGCTTCGGCGACGACCGCTGGATCGAGGCCGCCTCCAACCCGGTCCGGCAGGAGGTGGCGCGTGGGTGATCTCTGCGTCACCGTCCGCTTCAACGGCGAGGTCGTCGACGACCGCGTCGTGCGCTTCGGCCGGTCGGTGCGCCTCGGCGAGGCCCCCGAGGCGCGCATCTCCTTTCCCGGCGCCGACATCACCGCGGTCCGCACCGGCGAGGTCATCACCCTGCGCGGACGCCGGCTCGCCGAGGGCGAGGCCACCGACATCGCCCTCGGGCCGGTCCACGTCGTCTTCGAGCACACGATTCGCGGCCGCACGCCGCCGGAGTGGTGGTCGCTGTTCGACCGGCGCTTCCTCGCCGCCGCGCTGACCACCCTGGCCGTCGGCACCTGGAACGACGCCGCGGTGAGCTGGATCGACCGGCAGGCCGACGACCCGCCGGTGGCCGCCGTCGCCGCGCTGCACCGCCTCGTCGAGCGCGAGGCCGACACCCTCACCCGGGTCGCCGCCGTCTCGCGCAGCGCCGACCCCACGGCCCCCGCCCCGGTCACCGTGGCCCTCGCCGACGGGCCGCGGCACAGCCCCGACGACCGCCTCACCGGCATCGGCTGGTACGCCTGGTACCGCCGGGCCGTCCCCGACTACGTCGACCAGGTGGCCGAGGCGCTCGCCTCCTACGCCTCCGACCCGAACAACGCCCGGGCGCGCTGGGTGCTCGGGCGGGCGGCCTACGACGCCGACGACTTCGAGACGGCGGTGGAGCACTTCTCGGC
>WGAH01000536.1 GCA_015489145.1 Deltaproteobacteria bacterium | reverse complement strand
CCCATGGACAAGCTCGTCATCGAAGGCGGCCGGCCGCTGGTCGGCGACGTCCCGGTGAGCGGCGCCAAGAACGCCGCCCTGCCCATCCTCGTCGCCACCCTGCTCGCGCCCGGCGAACACGTCGTCGACAACGTTCCCGAGCTGGTCGACGTCAGCACCACGCTCTCGCTCCTCGGCCGCATCGGCTGCCCCTCGCTGGTCGGCGACCTGCCCCCGCGCCCCGGCGACGGCGGCCTGCCCCGCCACCGCGTTCGCCTCGACACCAGCCGCATCGCCTTTTCCGAGGCGCCCTACGACCTCGTCCGCAAGATGCGGGCCAGCGTCCTCGCGCTCGGGCCGCTGCTCGCGCGGTGCGGCCGGGCCCGGGTGTCGCTGCCCGGCGGCTGCGCCATCGGCGTGCGCCCCATCGACCAGCACCTCAAGGGCCTCGAGGCCCTCGGCTGCCGCTTCGAGCTGGAGGGCGGCTACGTCACCGGCCGGGTCGATCGCCTCCGCGGCGCCGAGATCGCGCTGGACGTGCCCACGGTGACGGGCACCGAGAACATCCTGATGGCCGCCGTGCTGGCCGAGGGGCGCACGGTCCTCCGAAACGTCGCTCGCGAGCCCGAGATCGTCGACCTCGTCCGCTTCCTCCGGGCGATGGGCGCCCGCGTCGCCGGCGAGGGCACCGACACCCTCGAGATCGAGGGCGTGCCCGCCCTGCGACCGGCCGCCGAGCCCCACGCCATCCTCCCGGACCGCATCGAGGCGGGCACCTGGCTGGTGGCCGGCGCGATCACCCGGGGCGACGTGCGGGTGGTCGGCGTGCGGGCCGACGACCTCGGGCCGGTGATCGCCGCCCTGCGCGAGGCCGGCGCCCGGGTCGACGTCGAGGCCGACACCGTGCGCGTGCGCGCCGCCGAGCCCCCGCGGCCCGTCTCCATCGAGACGGCCCCCCACCCGGGCTTCCCCACCGACATGCAGGCCCAGTGGATGGCGCTCATGACGCTGGCCCGCGGCGACAGCACCGTGGTCGAGCGCATCTTCGAGAACCGCTTCATGCACGTGGCCGAGCTGCTGCGCCTCGGCGCGCGCATCGACATCGCCGGCAACACCGCCACGGTGCGCGGCGTCGCCGGCCTGCGCGGCGCCACCGTGATGGCCACCGACCTGCGGGCCAGCGCCTCCCTCGTCCTCGCCGGCCTCGCCGCCGAGGGGCGCACCGAGCTGCTCCGCCTCTACCACCTCGACCGCGGCTACGACCGGCTCGTCGAGAAGCTCCGCGGCATCGGCGGCATCGTTCAGCGCATCCCCGATGACCCGCGGGTGCGGGCCCTTCCGGTGGCCGCCACCGCCTGAAGCGGGGAGGGGACGGCGTGGTCGACCGCGACGTCATCGAGACGATTCGCGAGCGCGTCGACATCGTCGAGGTGGTGCGGCAGGTCGTCACCCTGCGCCGCCGGGGCAACTCCTGGGTCGGCCTGTGCCCCTTCCACCAGGAGAAGACGCCGAGCTTCCACGTCGTGCCCGCCAAGGGCATCTTCCACTGCTTCGGCTGCGGCGAGGGGGGCGACGTCTTCAAGTTCGTGCAGAAGACGCGCGGGCTGGAGTTCTTCGAGGCGCTCAAGGAGCTCGCCGCCGTCGCCGGGGTCACCCTTCCCGAGCGGGAGCTGACCCCGGAGCAGCGCCGCGAGCGCCGCCGGCGGGCCACCCTCGGCGAGGTGGTGGAGCTCGCCTGCCGCTTCTACCAGAACGTCCTCCTCGCCCGGCCCGAGGGCGCCCCGGCGCGGGCCTACCTCGCCGAGCGGGGCATGAGGCCGGAGACGATCGAGCGCTACCGCCTCGGCTTCGCCCCTCCGGGCTGGACGGCGCTCCTCGACCACCTCCACCGGCAGGGGGTGTCGCCGGAGATGGCCGTCGCCGCCGGCCTCGCCCGCGAGCGCGACGACGGCCGCCGCCGCTACGACCTGTTCCGCAACCGGATCATGGTGCCCATCGAGGACGCCCGCGGCCGGGTCGTGGCCTTCGGCGGGCGCATCCTGCCGGGCCCCGACGTGGACGACCGCACCCCCAAGTACGTCAACTCCCCCGAGTCGCCGATCTACCGGAAGTCGAAGGTGCTCTACGGATTGCCGCACGCCCGGCCCGCGGTGCAGCGCACCGGCCGCCTGCTGGTGGTCGAGGGCTACTTCGACGTGCTCTCGCTCCACCAGGCGGGCTTTCGCGAGGCGGTCGCCACCTGCGGCACGGCGCTGACCGCCGACCACGTCCGCGTGATCCGCCCCCTCACCGACACGGTGGTGGCGCTGTTCGACTCGGACGAGGCCGGCCTGCGGGCGGCGGAGCGGAGCCTCGCCCTGTTCCTCGAGGCGGGCATCGAGCCCCGTCGCCTCGACATCGGGGAGGCCAAGGACCCCGACGACCTCGTTCGCGAGGGCGGCCCGGAGGCGCTCGAGGCCGCCTTGCAGCGCAGCGAGCCGCTCTTCGACCTGGTGCTCCGCCGGGTGATCGACCGCCACGGGCCGACGCCGGGGGGGCGCGCCGCGGCGCTGGGCGAGGTCGGCCCCCTGCTGCGGCACTTCCAGGGGGCGGCCCGGGCGGCGGCCATCGCCCGGGTGGCGGGGATGCTCGGGGTGCCCGAGGAGGTGGTGGCCGAGCAGGCCCGCGGCGTCGCCCCGCGCCCGGCGACGCCCGAGCCCCGGCGGTGGGTCGGCTCCAAGCAGCTCAACCACCTCCTGTGGCTGCTGGTGCACTTCCCCGAGGAGACGGCCCCCCTCCTCGCCGCCACCCCGCCCGAGCTGGTCACCGACCGCCTCAGCGTGCGGCGGGCGATCGCGATGCTGCTCAAGGGCGAGGAGCTGCCCGCGGTCATCGACGCGGTGGACGACCCGGACCTCGCCCACCTGCTGCGGGTGGTCGCGGCGCGCGAGGGGCTGTACGAGGCCGACCGGGCGGCGGCGGCGATGCGGCAGATCCTCGACCGCTTCGAGCTCAACCGGATAAAGGGGGAGCTGATTCAGCTCGACCGGGAACTCGCGACTTGCGCGTCCGGTGATGACGGGTCAAGATACTATAGTTTGCTCCAACGCCGCCAAGCCCTCCAGCGTGCCAAAGACGACATTCAACGCCGAATGGGTCGCAACGCCCCCTGACCTTCCCCCCGGGCGGGGGGCGGCGAGGGGTGCGT
>WGAH01000535.1 GCA_015489145.1 Deltaproteobacteria bacterium | reverse complement strand
GCATTCGCAAGGAGCGGAGCCCCGCGTGAACGGCGGCACCCCCCAAGGCGACCTCCCGCCCGAGCTTGCCCGGCTCCTGCCGCCCGAGGACCCGGGCGCCGAGGTGGACGCACGCCTCGCCTCGCCCGCCGCGGCGGAACGGGTGGCGGGCATCGACGCGGCCCTCGACGCCGGCCTCTCCTCGCGCCTGCCGGCCCTGGCCCGCCTCCTCGACGACGACGCCCCCTTCATCTTCGAGCACGGCGGCGGGCCCTTCGTGGGAGAGGTGCGCTTCCGGGCCCTCGACGCCGTCGAGGCCTTCTGCGGACTCCTCCGCCAGCCCTTCGAGTGGAACCCGGTCACCACGGCCCGGGCCCTTCCCGCCGCCGAGGCCACCCTGCGCGATCCGCGCCTGCCTCGCCTCCAGCTCGACCGCCGCGGCCGCCCCCTGCGCCACCCGGACGGGAGCTTCGTCGTCGGCGCCCCCCTCGGCCCGGGCGACGCCGCCCTGGACTGGCCGCACGCGGTGGCCGCCTTCCTCCCGGCGCCCTACGCCGGGGTCGTGGAGCCATGACCGCCGGAAAGCCCGAGGACGCCGGCACCTTCGCCGTCACCCTCGTCCGGGGCCGCGTGGAGGCCCGCCTGGCCGGCGCGCCCCTGCCCGGTCTCGACGGCTGCCCGGTCGAGGAACTCCCCCACGTCGCCGCCTCCCTCGGCGGCCAGCGGCTGGACCCCGCTCAGTAGCCCGTCACCACCAGGCAGTAGGTCGCGAGCACCCCGCCGAGGTTCTCGAGGCGCTGGTCGACGTGGGTGACCCGGCTGATGCCCCCGTTGCGCGCCGCCGTCGCCACGCTGGCGTCGCCCACCGTGTAGACCCCGAACCAGGAGCGCGCGCAGGCCTCGCCGGTCTTGGGGCCCATCGCCTCGCCGGAGGTCCAGACCATCGTGGCGGTGTCGGCGTAGAAGATGCCCGTGCCGACGCCCCGGTTCTGCCAGGCGACCGCCGCGCAACCGCTGCTGGCGGCGAGGAGGGCGGCGAGAAGGGGGAGCACGACGAGGCGACGCATGGCATCCTCCGGGTTCGCGTGGAAGGAAGGCTATGCGCGTCATCTTGTCATGTCAACGGCTCGGCCCCGGCCCCGCGCCGGCCTTTCCCGCGCCCCCGCCGGCGGGTAGACTGCCCGCCTCACCCGGAGCCGCCATGATCTGGAAGATCGCCCCCCGCATGCGCTGCGACATCCAGGCCTTCTCGGGCCTCAACTTCTCGGGGCGGCGCAGCCTCGTCGAGATCCACCCGGTCGGCGGGCGACAGGGCGCCGAGATCGAGCCCGGCGACCTCGGCAGCGTCGGCATCGTCGCCGACCCCGGCACCCGGGTGCTGCTGCGGACCAGCGAGCTGGACGACGGCTGGGAGGAACGTCCCTGGCGCTGCATCCTCGTCGACGAGAAGCACTGCTACCGCCTGAAGGACGGCCGCACCGCCGTGCGGGTGCCCGACCTCGACTGGCTCGACGAGCCCGACGCCCGGCGCTGCGACCCGGACTTCCAGGCCTCCTTCCTGCCGGTGGACACGCTCGAGGAGGGCATGGCCTCCGGGGAGTGGACCTTCGGCCGCCCGGGGACCCTGCGGGGCCGCGTGCGCGTCATCGTGGTCGACCGGGTGGACCGGCCCTACCAGGACTGATCGCGCCCGGGGCGGGCCCACCGTGATCGACGCCCACTGCCACCTCGACGACCTGCCGGCGGCCGAGGCCGGTGCGGCCTGGGAGCGGGCGCGCGCCGCCGGCGTCTCCGCGGTGGTCCTCGGCGGCGTCGCGCCGGCGGGCTGGAGCCGCGCCCGCGCCTGGGCGGCGGCGCACCCAAGCTGCGGCTGGACGATGGGGGTCCACCCCTGGCAAGCGGCGGCGCCCCGCGAGGACGCCGATCCCGTCGATGTCCTGGAAGCGCGCCTCGCCGCGGGCTGGCGGCCGGACGGCATCGGCGAAATCGGCCTCGACGGTCGCCGGGACGCCCCCGGCGGGCGCGCCGGCCTCGACCGCCAGGAGGCCGCCTTTCGCCGGCAGCTCCGCCTCGCCCGGCGCCACGGCCTCCCGGTGGTGCTCCACGTCGTGCGCGCCCACGGCCGCGCCCTCGCCGCGGTGGCCGAGGAGGGGCCGCCGCCGGCCGGCGGCGCGGTCCACGCCTTCGCCGCCTCTCCCGAGGTGGCCCGCCGCTGGCTCGACCTCGGCTTCCACCTCTCCTTCGGCGGCGCCCTCACCTGGCCCGAGGCCCGGCGCGCCCGGGCCGCCGCCCGCGTCGCGCCCGGCGACCGCCTGCTCGTCGAGACCGACGCCCCCGACCTCTGCCCCGAGCCCCACCGCTCCGCCGCCCGCGCCCGCGGGGAGGCCCCCCGGAGCGAGCCGGCGATGGTGGTGGACGTGCTCGCCGCCCTGGCCGCGCTAAGGGGGGAGCCGCCCGAGGCCCTGGCCGCCGCGACGGCGGCCAACGCCCGGCGCCTGTTCGGCCTCCCCTCCGCGCCACGATGAACGACACCCGCTACCGCCTGCACCGCCGCTTCGACCGCATCGGCCGCCTGCTCGGCGACGAGGCCATGGTCCGGCTGTTCGACAGCCACGTCCTCGTCGTCGGCCTCGGCGGGGTCGGCTCCCACGCCGCCGAGGCCCTCGCCCGCAGCGGCGTCGGCCGCCTCACCCTCGTCGACTTCGACGTGGTGTGCACCACCAACACCAACCGCCAGGTGCAGGCCCTCGCCGACACCGTGGGGCAGCCCAAGGCCAGGGTGCTCGCCGAGCGCCTGCGCCGGGTGAACCCCCAGGCCGAGGTGCGCGCGGTGCCGCTGTTCTACGAGGCGCGCATCGCCGACCGCCTCCTCGACGGCGGCAGCCTGGGCCGGCCGGACTTCGTGGTGGACGCCATCGACAACGTGACCACCAAGTGCCACCTCCTCGCCGCCTGCCGGGAGCGCGGCCAGCCCGTCGTCTGCGCCACCGGGGCCAGCGGCCGCCTCGACCCGACCCGGGTCGCCGTCGCCGACCTCGCTGACACCACCGTCGACCGCCTCGCCTTCACCGTCCGCAAGCTCCTGCGCCAGAAGCACGGCTTTCCCCGCCGCGGCCCCTTCGGCATTCCCGCGGTCTACTCGACCGAGCCCCTGCGCGACCCGGTGGAGCTGCACTACGACGGCGGCAACGGTTTTCGCTGCGTCTGCCCCGGGCACGACGACAAGGCGCACCACACCTGCGACGCGCGCCACGTGATCTGGGGCACCGCCGGCTTCGTCACCGCCGCCTTCGGCCTGGCGGCGGCGAGCGTGGTCGTGCGGGCGCTGAGCGGCGCCTGAGCGCCCGCTCCCCGGGGCCTACTCCACGGGGTAGCCGGCGGCCTTCCAGGCCAGGGTGCCGCCGCGGACGTTGATCGCCTCGATGCCCTTGCCCGCGAGCTCCTTCTGGGCGAGGCCCGAGCGGTGGCCCGAGCGGCAGATCACGTAGAGGGTGCCGTCCTTGGGCAGCTCGCCGAGGCGCTGGCCGAGCTGGTCGAGCGGGATGTTGACCGCCCCGGGAACGTGCCCGTCGGCGTACTCCTGGGGGGTACGCACGTCGATGAGGTGCGTGCCGTCGCGCTCGAGGGCGGCCTTCAGCTCCGCGACGTCGACCTCGGCGGGCCGCGCGGCCTGGCTGGCGGCGGATGCCGGGGTCTCGGCCGAGGCGGGGGCGACGGGGGCCTGCTGGCAGGCCAGGGCGAAGGCGGCGAGGAGGGGGAGGAAACGACGCATGGCGAACTCCGGTGGCTGCAAATCGCTTTCAGCTAACCGGAGCCGCCAGGCGGTCCAGGTGTTTCGACCCTCGCCGGCGAAGCGGTCGGAAACCGGCTACTCGCACACCACGCCCAGGCCGAAGTTGCCCTCCTGCCCCTCGGGGCCCTCGACCACGATCACGTAGCGGCGGGGCTCGTTGTTCCAGATCGTGATCTCGCCGTCGCCGGTGCCGATGTCGCCCTCGCACTCGAGGATCGAGACGCCGGAGCGCAGGCAGGCGTTGGAGTCGGCCCAGTAGGCGGCGAAGAGGTCGAGCTCGGTGCAGGGGCTCACCAGCTTGATCGTCGCGTTGCCGGTGCCCGGGTGCTCGAACTCGTACATGCGCTCGGGGCCGTCGTAGTTGGAGGACCCGACGACGGCGCAGGCCCAGGAGCTGGCGTAGTCGGCGCCGCTCACCATGTTCTCGCCGCCCTCGATCGTGTCGACCAGGGTCTCGCCGCAGGAGATCGACTGGGTGATGCAGTTGTCCGGGTCGACGGGCTGGGGGCTGAGCGAGGCGTCGCAGTCGACGTCGATCCGGATGTCGGTGTCGCTGTCGCCGTCGGCGTCGCTGTCGGCATCGGCGTCGCCATCGGTGTCGGTGTCGCTGTCGGCGTCGGCGTCGGTGTCGGCGTCGCCGGCCTGGGCGGTGTCGTCCTGGGACTTGCCGTCGTCGACGCTGAAGTAGTCGCAGGCCGGCAGCAGGGCCGCCGCCAGCAGCAGGGCGATCGGTCGGGTCACGTCTCCTCCTTACTTGCAGGTCACCCGGAGGATGAAGGGCTCCTCCACCGGGTCTGGACCATCGACGATGATCAGGTAGTCCCGTTCGGTATCGTCCCAAATCGTCACGGACTGGTCACCCGATCCGACGTCCATGTCGCAGTCGGCCACGTTGGTCACGTCGGCGGTGGGGCACTCGCCCGAATCCGCCCAGTACGACCAGCGCACGGCGATGAGGTCCTGGTCGCCGCAGGGCGTCTCGAGGGTCACCTCGGCCGAACCCGTGCCCGGGTGGCGGAACTCGTAGGCGCGCTCCGGTCCGGCGTAGTCGCCGTCCGGGATGCCGCAGTACCAGGCCTGGTAGCCCTCGGCGTCGAACCAGTCGGTGCCCCCGGCCGTGGTGCTGACGAGCTCGTCGCCGCAGTGGAGGATTCCGCTCACGCACTCGTCGACGGGGTCGTCCACCGGGATCTCGCGGGAGCAGTCGAAGGTG
>WGAH01000534.1 GCA_015489145.1 Deltaproteobacteria bacterium | reverse complement strand
CTTCGGCCTTCCAGACCATCGCCACCGGGGCGGCCTCGCGCCAGGCGCGGGCGAGGGCCCGGTCGGCCTCGGTGCCCGCCGGCCTCGCCTCGGGGGCGGAGCCGCCCGGGGCGACGAGGAAGACCAGGGCCTCGTTCCACAGCCCGGCCCCCTCGGCGCGCAGGGTGATCGGGCCCGGCTCGTCGCCGAGCTTGAGCAGCGCCCGGGCGATGCCCGCGGGGCCGGTCTTCACCTCGGGGGGCAGGGTGCCGTCGCCGCGGGGCACGGCGAGGTGCACGGTCACGCCCTCCACCGGGAGGCCGGCGGCGTCCACGGCGGCGACGGTGACGGGCACCTCGGGCAGGCTCCCCGCTTCGACCACGGCCGCGTCGGCCCAGATGAACAGGTGGGCCGCGGGCAGGCCGGAGGCCTCCAGGGGCGGGTCGGCGGCGACGAGCACGCGGTCTTCGCCGCTCCGCAGGCGGGCCCGGGCCCGGTAGGTGCCGTCGCCGCCGTCGCTCACCCGGCCGAGGGCCTGGGCGCCGGCGTAGCTCAGGGCGGGGGGGCGGCCGACCACCGCCGTCCCGGCCGCGTCCTTGACGGAGGCGGTGACGGTGATGTCGCGCTGCCGGCCTTCGAGGCGGTCCGGCTCGACGGTGAGGGCGATGCGGGGGAGCGCGGGGGAGATCGCCACCGTCGCGCGGGCCTTCCCCTCGCCGAGGCGGGCGGTGAAGTCCACGGCGCCGCCCTCGGGCGGCCGGGAGGGCGGCGTCCACGTCGCCCGGAAGACCCCGGGCAGGCCGTCGGCCTCGACGGGGCCGAGGGAGCCGGCGGAGGCCTCGACCGCGGGCGGTTCGCCGGCGTGGGGCATCCCGTCGGTGCCCACGGCGACGAGGCGCACGGTGAGGGGCCGATCCGGGTCGGCGGGCCAGGCCGGCGGCAGCGGCAGGAACAGCATGGTGGCGGCGTCGCTCACCGGCAGCTCGACGGCCTGCCGGCGCTGCTCGCCGGTGGGGGTGACGACCTGGAGGGTGCCGGTGCGGACGAGCGGGGGAAGCTCGACGTCGAAGGCGACGGTGCCCGCCGGCGAGGCGGGCAGCGGCCCCCAGGTGCGGTCGCCGGCCGACAGGATGCAGTTGCTGCCCGGCGGGGCCTCGAAGCTCAGGCTGCGCTTCGCGAGCACGGGCAGGGCGCCCCAGCCGACGAGCCGGTCGGGGGCCGCGGCGTCGGCCACGGTGAACAGCACCAGGCCGCCGCCCTCGAAGCGGTCCGGGGGCGTCCAGCGGGTCACCCAGGCCCCGCCGCCGGCGTCCACCGCGTCCTCGACGGCGCCGGTGGAGGCGCGCACGAGGAAGCGCCGGGAGGCGGCCGGCGCGGGACCCGGGGGCGCGGTGATGCGGACGGTCACCCCGGTGTCGCCGGGGCGCCACTGGGGCGGGTCGAAGGCGAGGCCCGCCGTGCCGCCCCAGGCGGGCACCACCGGCACCTCGACGGCGGTGTCGGCGCGGAGCTTCGGGCCGCGCACCTTGAGGAGGAGGCGGGCGCTGCCCGGCTCGCGGACGGATGGCGGCACGAAGCTCACCGTGGCGACGCCGTCCTCGGCGATGCGCACGTCCGTGGCGGGCCGACCGCCGTCCACCCGGGCCTTCAGGCGCGTGTCGGGGGTGAGCAGCGGGCTCCACACCTGCACGGTCACCGGGGTGTGCCCGTCGCTGGCGACGGGGCCGGTGGGCAGGAGCACGAGGTCCTGGGCGGCGGCGGGGCTGGCGGCCGCGACCCAGGCCAGCAGCAGGGTCAACCACAGCGTGAGAAAGCGCACGGCGGCTCCGCGGGGAAGGAGGGCTCGGGCGATGCCGGAAGCGCAGTCTATCGCCCGCCGCGTGGGGAGGATGTCAGGAAGCCGGGGCTTCCCCGGGGCCCCGGCTCAGGGCAGGGCCGCCTCGATGTCGGCGCTGGTGACCGTCCCATCGGCGATGATCACGACGGCGCCGGGCCCCAGCAGCGTGAGGCTGGGAATGCCGCCGTCGGCCTCGAAGCGGCTGCCGACCCCCCACCCCGGGTCGGCGACGACCGGGTGGTAGGGGGCGTCGCCGAGGTAGGTGTCGGCCCACTCGAGGAGGTCGTCCTCGGTCGGGGTGGACCCCTCGTTGTTCTCGGCCATCATCTCGATGGCGACGAAGCCCTGGTCCTTGTAGGTCGCGTAGAGCTGGGAAACCTGCGGAGCCTCCGCCTGGCAGCCGCCTCACCAGAACGCGGCGCTCACGAGCAGGACGGCGTGGGCGCAGAAGTCGTGGAGGTGCACCGTGTCGCCGAACTGGTCGGTCAGGGCGAAGTCGTCGGTGACGTCCCCCTCGCCGTTGCCGGTGGCGACGAGGTCGTCGCGGCAGTCGGCGTCGATGGGGTAGCCGCCGGTGTAGGGGTAGTCGCCCTCGTCGAGGGGGTCGGTGCCGGCCTCGGCCTCCTCGCCGTCGGCGTGGCCGTCCCCGTCGGTGTCCGGGTCGTCGAGGTCGGTGCCGAGGGCGACCTCGTCGGCGTCGCACAGCCCGTCGCCGTCGCTGTCGAGGTCCCAGCCGCTCAGCATGTCGACCGGCGTGAAGCCGCAGCCGGCCACGAACACGAGCCACGCCGCCAGCATGGGAACCTCCCGGGTCGCCCCCAGCATAGCAGGCCGGCGCCGGGACGGGCGCCCTCGGTTCAGTCGAGGCCGAATTCCTCGGCGGCGGAGCGCAGGCGGAGCTCGGGCTGGTCCTCCTTCATCAGCAGGAAGGGCCCGATGGCGAGGGCGTCCATGTGGGTACGCATGAAGCAGCGGTAGGCGTCCTCGGGGGTGTTGACGATCGGCTCGCCGCGCACGTTCATCGAGGTGTTGATCAGCACGGGGGTGCCGGTCTTCTCGCGGAAGGTGTCGACGAGGTCGTAGTAGAGGGCGTCCTGCTGGCGGTTGATCGTCTGGATGCGCGCCGAGCCGTCGACGTGGGTGATCGCCGGCAGGCTCGGCGGGTCGCGGTGCTCGGCGGCCACCGGCGCCACGAGCAGCATGTAGGGGCTCGGCCGGTCGAGCTCGAAGTAGCGGCTGACCTGCTCCTCGAGGACCGTGGGGGCGAAGGGCCGAAAGCCCTCGCGCATCTTGATCTTGCGGTTGATGATGTCGCGCATCTCCGGGTGGCGGGCGTCGCCGAGGATGCTGCGGTGGCCGAGCGCCCGGGGGCCCCACTCCAGCCGGCCCTGGTACCAGCCGACGACGTGGGCCCGGTCGACGAGGTCGGCCACCGAGTCGAGCAGCTCCTGCCGGTCGAGGCGGCGGTAGACCGCGCCGTAGGCGTGCAGGGTGGCCTCGATCCGGGCCTCGTCGTAGCCGGGGCCGAGGTAGGCGTCCTCGAGGCGCCAGGCCCGGGGCTTGTCGAGGAGGTCGTGCCAGGCCCACAGCGCCGCGCCCATCGCCCCCCCGGCGTCGCCGGCGGCGGGCTGGATGAAGATGTCCTCCACGCCGGCCTCCCGGAGGATGTGGCCGTTGGCGACGCAGTTCAGCGCGACCCCTCCGGCGAGGCACAGGCGCGGGATGCCGGTCTGCTCGACGACGTGGCGGGCCAGCTTCACCATGATCTCGTTGACCACCTCCTGCAGCGAGCGCGCCACGTCCTTGTGGAACTGCTCGAGCTCGCCGCTCTCGAAGGCCCGGGTCGGCCGGCCCATCAGCTTCTCGAAGCGGCGGTTGACCATGCGCAGGCCGTGGTCGAAGGCGAAGTAGCGCATGTCGAGGTGGAAGCTGCCGTCGTCGTGAACGCGGATCAACTTCTTGATGCGGTCGACGTAGACCGGCTCGCCGTAGGGGGCGAGGCCCATGACCTTGTACTCGGCGCTGTTGACCTTGAAGCCGAGGTAGCCGGTGAACGCGCTGTAGAGCAGGCCGAGCGAGTGGGGGAAGGGGATCTCGCCCTTGAGCTCGATGCGGCGGTCGCGGCCGACCCCCCAGGTGGCGGTGGCCCACTCGCCGACGCCGTCGACCGTGAGGATGGCGGCCTCGGGCCAGCCGGAGGCGTAGAAGCTGCTCGCGGCGTGGGAGAGGTGGTGGTGGCCGTAGAGGATGGGGCCGGTGTAGCCGAGCTCGCGCTTGAGGTGCTTGTCGAGGCGCAGCTTGCTGGCGAACCAGGACGGCATGCCCCGGGTGAACTGCGGGAAGCTGCGCGGCCAGGTGCCGACGTGGGCGGTGAGCAGGCGCTCGAACTTCACGAGCGGCTTGTCGTAGAAGGCCACGGCGTCGACGTGGTGGGGCTCGATCCCCTCGTGGGCCAGCGCCCAGCGAATCGCCTGGATCGGGAAGGAGGAGTCGTGCTTCTTGCGGGTGAAACGCTCCTCGCTGGCCGCGGCGACGGGCACGCCGTCCCGCAGCAGGCAGACGGCGGAGTCGTGGTAGAAGCAGGAGAGGCCGAGGATGTACATGGCTTCGGGGGGCTCCCGCCGGAGGATTCCGGCGCCGGTGGACCGTGGGCGGCGAGGGTGCGAGACTACCCGATGCGCGGCGCCGGCGCCG
>WGAH01000533.1 GCA_015489145.1 Deltaproteobacteria bacterium | reverse complement strand
GGGTGGGCCGGCGCGGCCGCCCTCGCGGTGGACCTCGTCCTCCTCCTCGGCGCGGCGGCCTGGGCCGTGGTGCTCCTGGCCGAGGCGCTCCCCATCGGAGAGGACCCGGGCTGGCTCGCGGCGGCGCGCACCGGCGTGCTCTGCGCGGTCGCGATCCTCGCCTCGCGCCTGGGCCGGCGTCCGCGCTTCTCGGGGCTCGACCGCCTCGTCGCCCCGCTCCTGGTGCTCGTGGGGGTGAAGTTCCTCGCCCAGGACCTGCCCGCGGGTCGCCCGCTGACGATGTTCGCCTCGCTCGTCTTCTTCGGCGGCGCGCTGGTGCTGGTCTCGCGGAGGCGGGGAGCGGTCGCCGGCGACGAACCGCCGGCCGCCGACGCGCGCTGAGGGTCGGTTCGGCCCGGACGCGGAAAGGGCCGGGTCGGGCGAAGCCGACCCGGCCGCTCCGCCGCGGCTACTTCAGCTCGAGCTCGGCCTCGGCCTTGCCGAGATCCTCGTCGAGCTTGTGGAGCACGGCGAGCACGTAGTCGGGGTTGTGCGCGTAGCCGGAGATGCGGACGGCCTTCCAGGTGCGCTGCATCTCCTCGATGTCGGTCTGGAGGTTCTTCCAGTGCGGGGCTCGCTTGGGGTCGCTCGTGCCGAGGGCGACCGCCATGCGGTGGGCGGCGTCGAGGCGCTCGGGGATGCCCTTCGACGCCTCCTCGAACCGCTCCTTCCAGCCGGCCATGACCTGGCCGTAGTCCTCGCCGTGGCACATCGTGCACCGCGCCTCCACCGACTTCTCGAGGGGCTCGGAGCTCTTGAGGTCGTGGCAGCCGAGGCAGTTGACCTTTTCGGCCATCGGATCGGGCTTCACGTCCTCGACGCCCGGGGTGTTCGCGGCACCGTCGAGGAAGCGGCGCTGGTAGGGGTGGCAGTTCGAGCAGGTGTCGGCGTTCGTCGCGGCCATGTGGTGGCAGCCGGAACAGGCTCCCGGGTCGTAGGCCACCTGCCGGTGCTTGTCCGCCGGGTGGCAGGTCGTGCAGGAGAGGCCGAAGCGCTCGAGGTGCATCCGGTGGGGGAAGACGAGGTCGAGGTCGTCGATCTGCGCGCTCGCGGGGACGCCGATGCGGTCGTGGCACAGGCTCGTGCAGGTGGCGCCCGGGTCGCGGACCAGCGGGTCGGAGGGGGTGCGCGGGGCGGACAGGCCCGCGAGCTTCGCGGCGCTCGCGGTCTGGTCGACGGTCCCCTTGAGCAGGGCCAGGGCGTAGACCGGGTTGTGAACGGCGCGGCCGTTGCGGACGAGGTCGAAGTTGTGGACCGCGTCGTCGAACAGCTTTCGCGCGTCGTCGGGCACACCGCCCTTCGCGAGGGCCGAGCGGGCGAAGTCGGCGGTGGGCGCCACCTCCGCCACCGCCCGGTCGGTGAGCGCCTTCCAGTCGTCGAGCATGGCGTCGAAGCCCGCGCCGTGGCACTCGACGCAGCGCTGCCGCTTGTCGTCCCACGTCTGGGCGTGGTCCGCACCGGAATCGCCGTGGCAGCCGCGACAGGAGACCTCGGTGGTGTACATGCGGCTGGGCATGGGCTTCACGCCCCGGCCGGCGAGGCCCATGTAGAGCTTCTGCTGCTCGTCGTGGCGCGGGCCGTGGCACTCGGCGCAGCTCGACGTCGGGGCCTCGGCGGTCTCGACGGCGCCGTGGTGAATCGACTCGTGGCACTGGGCGCAGTCGATGTAGTGCTCGGTGACGTGAACGTTGTGGATGAGCTCGGTGCGCCCCTTCTCGCCGTGTCGGCTCACGTGGCAGCGCGCGCAGGCCGCGTCGGGCACCGCCCCATGTCCCTCGGTGACCTCGGTGTGGCACAGCGAGCAGTTCGCCCCCATGTCGACGTAGGCCTGGTGCTGCAGGACGGTGCCGTCGGCGAGGGTGACGTCGCCGGGCACCTCGTGGCAGGTGAGGCAGGCCTCGGCCGTGGTGGGGGCGGAGTTGCCGAGGTGGCAGAGGTAGCAGGTGTCCTGCGCGGAGACCTGGGCGGCCGCGGGCGCTTCCCCACCGGGGGATGCGACGGCATGGCCGACGTCGGGATGGCAGCTCGTGCAGTGGACCGAGGCACCGGCGGCGGTGCGCCGCATGTGCGCGGCGTGGCTGAATCCGCCCTTGCCGACGTCGGTGTCGGCGAGGATGCCGTCGTGGCAGCCGGAGTCGAGGCAGCTCTCGTCGTGGACCTCGGCCCGGGGGATGGACGGCGAGCCGCCGGTCCAGGTGACGAGGGTGGCCCGCGTCACGAGCCCGGGACTCATCGTGTGGCAGTCCGAGCAGGCGGCGTCCTTGTGCGCCGAGGCCGCCCACTGCTCGCGGTAGGGCTCCATGCTGTGGCAGGAGCCGCAAAAGCCTCCGCCTCGTCCCGCCACGTAGAAGGTGCCGTACCAGCCGGCGACGGCGACGAAGGAGGCCAGCGCCAGGCCGCCGGCGAGGACGCCGGCCGTGGCCCGGCCGTGGCGGCGGTTCCGGATGCGGGTGCCAGCCATGGCTCAGCCCTCCCCCTTGGCGGCCTGCTCGCGGCGTTCCGCCATGATGCGTTCGTATTCGAGCGCGTGGTGCTCGAGCATGTGGTGCTTGTCGATCTTCCCGTGCCACCACGTCAGGCTGCCCGGGAAGGTGTCGGGATTGAAGTGCACGTTGTAGAAGTGCCAGATGACCAGGGCGAGGGTCGCGAGGAGCGCCTCGTCGGAGTGGGCGATCTTGGCGATGTTCGTCCAGTAGAGGGGCAGGTACTTGAGCGCGATCTCGTTGCCCCAGAGGATCGAGCCGGAGCCGATCATGATCACGCAGCCCCAGTAGACCGCCCAGTAGTCGAACTTCTCGATGTAGCTGAAGCGGCCGAATTTCGGGGGCTCGTCGGTGAGTCCGAGGTACAGCTTGATGCGCTGCACCGCGTCGAGGGCGTCCTGGGGTCGGGGGAGGAGCAGCAGGAAGTCGCGGCGGCCGCTGGGACTGACGATGGTGTAGATCACGTGGTAGACGGCGGCGGCGATGAGCAGCAGCGCGGCGGCCCGGTGGAGCAGCCCGGCGTGCCGCACGCCCCCGAGCACCGCGATCACCCCTTCGGAGAGCACGAAGTGGGGGAACTTGAGGGGCATTCCGGTGATCGCCAGGGTGATGACGCTGGTGAACATCATCATGTGCTGCAGGCGCATGTGGATGTCGAAGCGCTGGAACCACTCCTCCTGCTCGCGGTGTTCGCGCTTGAGGCGCGCCTGGCACCGCCGGGCGACCCGCTGCTCGACGCGGTCGAGAGACTCCCGAAGATCGGCGCGGAGCTCGGTCTCGACCGCTTCCTCGATGGCCTTGTCGAGGTCGGCTCGCAGGCGGGCGTACTCCTCGGGTTCCATGTGCTCCTGGAACCGCTCGTGAAGGCGCTTTCGGAGGAGGACCAGCGCGGCGTCGAGGGTGCGCGCTTCCTGGGTGTCCATGGGCTCGATGTTCATCGCGAACTCCTCGTCACGCGCCGGATGGGTGCCGGCCGTGGCCCCGTCGGCGCTGGCGGAGCCGGTAGTTGAGATCGAGCAGGATGTGGGCGATGAGCGCCGCCATCGTCCCGGTGGTCAGCACGGTGAAGAACAGCGTGATCCAGTAGAGGATGCCGGAGTCGCGGCTGTGCGGGTCGACGTGGATGCTGCCCTCGGTGTAGTTCTCGTTCACGTCCTCGTGGCACTTCCCGCAGGTCTGGGCGATGTTGGCCTTGTTGATCGGGGAGCGGGGGTCGCTCGAGGGCAGGATCTCGTGGACGCCGTGGCAGGAGGCGCAGTTCGCCACCACGGTGGAGCCGAAGCGGTTGGCGACGCCGTGGTACGTCTCCTCGTAGGTGGTCACCCGGTCCGCGGGAATGCCGTACTTGGACATCAGCGGAACCGAGGCGTGGCACTTCGCGCAGGTCTCCGCGAGGTGGGTGGGGGAGACCTCCGATTCCTCCTTGTCGGTGGCCTCGATGGCGTGCTCGCCGTGGCAGTCGGTGCACACCGCCGCCTCGGGCGCCTTGCCGCTCTCGACGGCGGTGCCGTGGACGCTGCGCGAGTACTCGGCGTAGACGTCCATGTGGCACCGGCCGCAGGTCTTCGGAATGTTCTTGCGCGCGATGGAGGAGCGCCCGTCGATGGCGGGAAAGACGTCGTGGCTGCCGTGGCAGTCCTGGCAGGCCGGGGCGCGGGGGTCGCCGGCCGCGGCCAGGCGCCCGTGGACGCTCGCCTTGTAGGCGTCGTAGTCGACATCGTCAGGCGCGCCCCGGTCGTTTCCCGCGTAGTGGCAGCGGGTGCAGGAGACCGGCTCGGGCGGCTGGTGCGGGATCTCGGTGACGTCGGCGTGGCAGTCCTCGCACGCCCAGCCGCCGTGGATGGAATGGGCGAGCTCGTCGGCGTCGACGTACAGCGACTCGAAGCTGCCGTCCGGGAGCGTCTGGCCGAATCCCTCGCGGCCGTGGCAGACGAGGCATTTTTCGTTGCCGGCCCGCGCGGGCGGGGAGGCGAGCAGCGCCCCGAGCAGCGCGGCGGCTGGCAGGAGGGCGGCCGGGCCCGGCCGCCCTCCTGCCAGC
>WGAH01000532.1 GCA_015489145.1 Deltaproteobacteria bacterium | reverse complement strand
GCGGCATGCCGCCTATCGGCTCGAACGGCTTGCCGCGGCGGGCGAAGTGGACCGCGACAGCGCCTTCTACCAATACTTCCGCGGGCTGGGCGTCGTGCTGGGCAGCGCCCCTCCGCGTGCGCTTCCGGGTATCGCCGGACTCGTGGTCGCCAGGCTCTACCGGCGGGCGGGGCCCGAAACGGAGCGGCTTCGCCAGCTCTCCCATGACGCCATCGCCGAGATGAACGGCCGCTACCGCCAGCACCGGCCGGTCGTGGACGCGATGATGTTCAACCTCATCGACGCCTGGCGCTACCGATCGCTTCCGCTGTGGGGCTTCACCCAGTTCACCCGCTTCGTCGGCGCGACCTACAACGCCTTCGAGCTCGTCAACGCCGTCTTTTCGGCGACCGGCGGGGCCTCGAACCGCCCCGCTGCCGCCACCGGCTGAGAGCCTGTGAACCGGGCCCCGCCGCCCCGGGGGGGCCGCGCTACCCGCCGGCGCGGTGGGCGAGGACCTCGCGAATCTCGGCCAGGCCGCCGTCGAGCAGGGCGAAGGTGCGGCCGTCCCGGCCCGTCGTGCCGGCCTGTTCGTCCAGGGTGCCGGCGGCGTCGAGCAGGGCGTCGAGGGCCTCGGCCACGGCGGCCGGCTCCCAGGGGCCCTCGACGAGGCGGGCGACCTCGGGGCGGTCGCCGAGGCCGGCCCAGGCGGCGATGTCGGCGGCCTCGGCGGCGAGCGCCCGGGGGGAGGCCGACTCGAGCCGGCGGCGGCGCACGCGCCGGGCGACCGCGGGCCAGGCCCAGGCGTGCAGGGCGAAGACGCCGGCGACGAGGACGAGGGTGAGGGCGACGAGGACGAGGGGCGAGACGGGCACGGCGACCTCCGGCGGGCACCGGCGCGGGGAAAGGGGTACGGGAGCGCCGCGGGAGGCCCTATCGCGGTGGAGGCGCCTCCCGGCGGAGGTGACCATGCCCCGGGACTGGGACCGCTACGAGGCCGTCACCCGCGCCGCCCTCGACCGCCTCGCCTGGCTCGAGGGGCGGTGGTCCGGCGAGGGCTCGAGCTACGGGCGCCCCCTGCGCGGAACCCTCGTCGCCCGCCGCATCCTGGGCGACACCCTCCTCGAGGTGCGCGAGACCCTGCGGCTTCCCGACGGCACCCTCGACTACGAGGACGTCGCCTTCTACCGCTACGAGCCCGCCGAGCGCGGCTGGAAGGTCACCCACATCCAGGCCCCCGCCTGGGTGCGCGAGCGGGTGGTGCTCCTCGACGACGGCGGCGGCCTGCGGTGGCTGGCCGGGCCCGAGGAGCCGGTGGTCCGCCTGCGCCTCGACGGCGAGGCGCTGGTGGTCGAGGTGCGCTTCCCCGGCCAGGAGGCCCCCGCCAGCGCCATGCGCTACGCCCGGGAGCCGGCTTGAGCGCCCCCGACCTGCTGCGCTGCGCCCTGCCGGCCGAGCCCGACCCGGAGCTCGCCGCCCGCGCCCGGCGCCCCTTCCTGCGCGACGCCGCCCTCGAAGCGCTGGCCGCCGCCCGGGCCGAGCCCCGCCGCGCCACGCCGGTGCTGGCGCGGTGGTTCCGCAAGGCCCGGCGCCTCGGCTCCCGGGACCGCAAGGTGGTGGCCGAGGCGGTCTACGGGGTGATCCGCCACGAGCACCTGCTGCTGCGGGCCGGCGCGCGCGCCCCCGAGGAGCTGCACGAGGGCTGGTGCCGCCTCGTCGAGGGCTGGCGCCTTCCCGAGCTCCCGGCCGCCTCCCCCGCCGAGGACCTCGCCACCGCCCTGTCGCTCCCCTGGCCGCTCGCCCGGGAGTGGGTGGATCGCCTCGGCGTCGAGGAGGCCGCCCGCCTCGGCGCCGCCCTGTCCCGGCGGGCGCCGGTGGTGCTCCGGGCCAACCGAGCCCGCACCGACCGCGACGCCCTCGCCGCCCGCCTCGCCGAGGAAGGCGTGACCACCCGCCCCTTCCCGGGCCTCCCCGACGCCCTCGTCGTCGAGGGCACCGTGCAGGTCGAGGCGCTGCCCGCCTGGCGGGAGGGGCTGTTCGAGGTGCAGGACGCCTCCAGCCAGGCCCTCGTCGAGGCGGTGGCGGCGGCGGCCGACGGCCGGCCCGTCCTCGACCTGTGCGCCGGGGCCGGCGGCAAGAGCCTCGGCCTCGCCGCCCGCGGCCTACCGGTGCGCGCCTTCGACACCCGCGAGGACGCCCTGGGCCGCCTGCGCCGGAGGGCCGGTCGCGCCGGGCTTTCGGTGGAGGTGGGGCCGCCGCGCCCCGCTCCCGTCGTGCTCGTCGACGCCCCCTGCTCCGGCACCGGCCGCCTGCGCCGCGAGCCGGCCCTGCGGTGGCGCCTCGAGCTCGGCGCCCACCGGCCGCTGCAGCGGGCGCTCCTCGCCCAGGCCGCCGAGCTGGTGGAGCCGGGCGGGCTGCTGGTCTACGCCACCTGCTCCCTGGCGCGCGCCGACAACGACCACGCCCCCCCCGCCGACGGCCCGGCCTTCGAGCCCGTCGAGGAGCGCTGGCTGTGGCCCCACCGCGACGGCACCGACGGCTTCGCCTGGCGCACCTGGCGGCGGGTGGGGTGATCGAGCGGCCGTGCCGGCCGGACGCCGGCGCTTCCATGGCTGGGGCTCACCACCCGGCGCCGCCGCCGGCGGCGAAGGTGAACAGGCCGATGTTGGCGCCGTTGTCCGCGGTTTTTTCAACAACTCGCGTCGGTGCCGTCGCCGTCGGTGTCGCCGACGAAGCGGGCCTGCAGGGACCAGAGCTGCTCGCCGCTGTCGTCCGGACCGGTGATGATCAGGTCGGCATCCGTGGCGAGGTAGCTCCCGGCGCTCAGGGGGCCGAGAAAGAGCCAGCCGGCGTTCACGTGGGACTGCGAAAACATGTGATCCGTGCCCTCGATGGCCTGGAAGCCCCCCGCCACCACGAGGTCCGCCGCCCCGTCCCCGTTGAAGTCCCCCTCGGCGTCCAGCTCGCCGCCGAAACGGTAGTAGAGCGTCACCCCCGTCTCGCCGTCGATCACGACGTCGGCCGCCGTCGTGTCCACGTCGCCCCGCGAACCCACGTCGAACCAGGCGAACACCGCCCCGCTGAAGTCCCAGTCCGGGTCCACCGTCCGCCACGGCGCCCCCGCCACCACGTCCAGCGCCCCGTCCCCGTCCAGG
>WGAH01000531.1 GCA_015489145.1 Deltaproteobacteria bacterium | reverse complement strand
GGCGAGGGGTGGTCGTCGGCCGGGGGGCCGAGGCCCGGGGGCCGGGCCGCGAGGCGGAAGCCGGCTGGGGACTGGCTACCCGCTGGAGCCCGCCATAGTAAGCCAGGGCGGCGGCCGCCGCAAAGGAATGCGCACGGTGACGAGCCTGTCCAGCCCCATCTCGCCCGCGGGCGACCGCCTCCCGGAGCCCCCGAAGGAAAGGGGCGGAGCCCCGCCGAGGAGGCCCCGCCCCGAGAGAAGGGGGTGGACGATGAGACCGAGGCGGCGGCACCCGGTATCTGGAGGCGAAACCCTCCTCGAAACCCCGGCCTCACTGTCCGTGCAGGGGGATCGGCCGCGGTGGCGGATCGCATTAGCCCTCGGGGCCCTCCTCGCCGCGCCGGCGGCGCGCGGCGCGCCGATCCCGGCCCGCGAGCTCGGGCAGGGATCCGCCTCGGTGGCCGATCCCGACGGCGACCTCGCCATCGGCGCCTCGCCGGCCGTCCTCGCCCTGCGCCGGCGCTACGCGCTCGGGGCCTCGGGGACCCTCGGCCCCCGGGCGGCGCGGGGCTTCGTGCTCACCGCCGTGGACTCGACCACCAGCGCGGTGGCGGTGGGCCTGTCCTTCGCCGCCGGGCGCGACGAGGCCCCGACCGACGGCTCCGGCCTGCCGGGCTGGCGGGTCGCCGGCGAGGAGCTCCCCGCCGAGGTGAACCGCGCGAGCCGCCTCGACGCGGCGCTGGCCTGGGCGGGCGAGCGGCGGCGCTTCGCCCTCGGCGCCGGGGGCGGCTGGACCCGCGCCAGCAGCGGCGGCGAGTCGACCGACGCCTTCGAGGTGTCGGCCGGGGTGGGCCTGCGGCCCTGGGAGCGCCTGGACCTGGCCCTGGCGGCCCGCGACCTCCTGCCCGAGTCCGGGGTCGGGGCGCGGCCGGCCACCGTCGCCGTGGGCGTCGGCGGCGCCCCGGTGGAGGGGCTGCACCTCCTCGCCGAGGCCGTCTCGGCGCTCGCCTCGCCCGAGCCCGGCTGGCGGGCCGGGGTCGAGGGCGCGCCCCGCGAGGGTCTCGTGCTGCGCGCCGGGGCGGCCGGGGGCGCGGCGGTGCCCGGCGCCGGCGCCGACGGCCTCGCGGTCTCGGCCGGGATCACCGTCGAGGACCAGGGCACCGCCCTCGATCTCGGCGGGCGCCTCGCCTGGGGGGGCGCCGAGACCTGGGGCCGCGAGCCGGCGGCCTGGCTCGGCCTGGGCCTCCGCATGGGCCTCTGAGGGCGGTCGTGCGCGCCCTCGCGCTGGCCCTGATCGCCGGCGCCTGCTCCGGCGACCGCGCGGGGGGCGAGGCTTCCGCCTACCTCGACGCCCTCGACGGGGGGCCGGATGCCTGCGCCGCCCTGAGCTCGGCGGATCTCCGGGGGGAGTGCGTCGCCTTCGCCGCCTACGACCGGGCGCGGGAGGGGCGGCTGTCCGAGGCCCTCGCGGCCTGCGACGCGGCGCCGGAGGGGCGGTGGCGGGACGAGTGCGTGTTCCTCGCCGCCGACGGGGCCGGGGTTCACGGCGAGGAGGCCCGGACCCTGTGCCGCCGGGCCGGGCGCTGGTGGCAGCAGTGCGTGGGCCACGCGATCAACCGCGAGGCCGAGGCGGTCTTCGAGCGCTTCCCGCCCGGCCGCGAACCCGAGGCCCTCGACGCCCTGCAAGCGGTGGTCGCCCGCTACATCGGCGGCGGCGAGGTGCGCGACAAGGCCCGCCGGCTCCTCGTCGCCCGCATCGCCGGCCGCACCGAGGGGGGGCCCTTCACGCGGGCGAGCTGCGGCCGGGCCCCCGCCGACGTCTGCCGGGACGCCTACGCCGAGCGCGTGCGGCTCGCCGCCCTGGGCCACGAGGCCGGCGGGGCGCCGGTCTTCGACGCCCCGGGCGGCGCCGAGCCCTGGCGGGCCGCCTGCGGTCGCCGGGTGTCCGTCGAGCGCGCCGCCGCCGCCGGCCTGCCCACCTGGACGGCGGACGCCGAGGCGGTGGTCGCCGCCGCCTGGGCGCGGCTGTGCGCCCGCTGAGGCTCAGGCGCCGCGGGCCCGGGCGTCGCCGTCGGCGTGGGCGCCGCGGGCGAGGGCGGCCTCGTCGAGCTCGGTGCGGCCGGCCTCCCGCAGCAGGCGCTTGACGAGCTGCAGGGCGTTCTCGATGGAATGGTCCATGTTGTTGTACCAGAACAGCCCCGTGCGCCCGGCGAGGCGGAGGTTCTCGACGCCGGCCAGCGCGCTGCGCGCCCGGTCGAGCTCGGCGGGGTAGTCGACCCGGTAGATCGGGTAGGTCTCGGGGACCCGCTCGACGCGCACGTCGAGGACGTTCGCCCGGGAGCGCACGAGCCCCACCCGCACGAGGTCGTCGACGATCCAGTCGGTGAGGCGCTCGCCGTGCAGCCAGCGCCGGTCGCCCTCCATGCAGGTGACCTCGCAGCAGTAGCCGGTGGTGCCCGGCGGGGCGGTGGCGGTGCTGAAGAAGCGCGGGATGCTCACCCGGTTGATCAGCAGGTCGCGGGCGCCGTAGTAGCACCACTGGTAGTCGCGGGGGCAGTCCTCGGCGACCATGACGTTGAAGACGAGCATCGCGAGGTAGTCGAGGCGCGGGCGGCCGAGGCCGAGCTGCTCGGTGGCGACCGTGATCGGCGCCGTCCACACCACCATCGCCGGGCGCTCGACGCGCAGCTCGCCGGCGCGCACCGCCTCGACCCGCCGGCCGTCGCCCTCGAGCTCGGCGGCGACCCCGGTGACCACCCGGGCGCCGCGGGCGCGCAGGGCCTCGCCCACCCGCTCCCAGGTCACCTGCATGCCGTCGCGGGGGTAGAGGAAGTCCTGGGGCTTCTTGTTGGCCTGGGCGAGCGTCGAGCGCAGGAGCTGGAACAGGTTCTGCATCTGCGCCTTGTCGTCGATGATGGCGCGGTTGATGCCCACCTTGGCCCAGTCCGAGTGGATGCGGCTCGGGTGGATGTCGAGGAACTTGATCGTGTAGCCCTCGAAGAAGTGCTTGTAGAGGGTGGGGCCGTACTGCCGCAGGATGTAGTTCTCGAAGTTGTCGCCGCCGTACTGCTTGAAGCCGTTGATCGCGAGGTCGACGAAGCTGCGCGCCGCCAGCGAGGGCGGGAGCTGCAGCAGGTTCTGGGGCTTGATCGGCCAGGAGTAGTAGGTGCCCTTGAAGAACACCTCGCTCTTGCGCGGAAAGGTGGTGCCCTGCTGCCCCAGCACGCGGGCGAGGTAGGCCTCGACGTTGGGGTTGGAGGTGTCGAAGCGGTGGGGGCCGATGTCGAAGACGAAGCGCCCGCCGCCGGCCTCGTAGTGGTAGGAGCGGGCGAGGCCGCCGAGGACGGGGCCGCGCTCGATGACGGTGACCTCGGCGCCGGCTTCGGCGAGGAGGTGGGCGGCGACGAGGCCGGCGACGCCGCCTCCGACGACGACGACCGGGCCGTCGAGGACCGTGGGGGACTCGGACACGGGGGCTCCTGGGGTTCGCGGCAGACTGTTCTACCACCCCGCACCGGGGGGCGCGCAAGGGGGGAGCGCCGGCGCGGCTCCCGGGGATGCGGCCGGGTTAGGCGCGAGACCGCACCCCGAACCGGAGGGCCCCGTGCGCGACGACTTCCACCCCCCCTTCGAGCAGGAACGGCTCCTCGCCATCGCCCGGCGCAACCGCGAGCGCCTGTTCGAGGTCCTCGGCGAGGACGAGGCGGTTCTCGTGTTCACGGCGCCCCTGGTCGCCCGGAACGCCGACGCCGACCACCGCTACCGGCCGTCGAGCGACGTGATCCACCTGTCGGCCTGGCTCGAGCCGGACTGCGCCCTCCTGCTGCGCCCCGGCGCCGAGGAGCGCTTCGTGATGTTCGTGCAGGGCCGGGACCCGGACAAGGAGGTCTGGACGGGCCCCCGACCCGGCCCCGAGGGCGCCGTCGAGCGGTGGGGGGCCGACGCCGCCTACCCCTACGCCGAGCTGGCCGAGCGCCTGCCCGACCTGCTTCAGGGCGTCTCCACCCTGCACTACCGCTTCGCCGAGGACGCCGAGCGCGACCGGCTGGTCGTCGGCGCCATCGCCGCGGCCCGGCGCAAGGCGCGCGACAACGGCCTCGACGTGCCCGACACCTTCGTCGACCCGGTGCGGGTGCTCCACGAGCTGCGCCTGGTCAAGACCGAGGGCGAACTCGCGCTGCTGCGGCGGGCCGCCGCGATCACCCGCGAGGCCCACCTCGCGGCGATGCGGGCGACCCGCCCCGGCGTCGGCGAGTACGAGATCGAGGCGCTCATCGACTACACCTTCCGGCGGCACGGGGCGGTGGCGCCCGGCTACGCCACCATCGTCGGCGGCGGGGCCAACGCGACCACCCTGCACTACGTCGACAACCGCGATCCCCTGCGCGCCGGCGACCTCGTCTGCGTGGACGCCGGCTGCGAGGTGGGCTTCTACACCGCCGACGTCACCCGCACCTGGCCGGTGGACGGGCGCTTCACCCCGGCGCAGCGCGAGCTGTACGACCTCGTCCTCGACGCCCTGGTGCAGGCCACCGACGAGGTGCGGCCGGGTCGCACCTGGAAGGACGTCCACGACCGCGCCACCCGCGTGCTCACGGAGGGGATGGTGCGCCTCGGCCTGCTGCCCGCCTGGACCCCCGACTGCGAACACGACGAGGAGGCCCACGTCGACTGGCTGATCGAGGAGAAGAAGCACAAGCGCTACTTCATGCACGGCATCGGCCACTGGCTGGGCCTCGACGTGCACGACGCCGGCGCCTACGCCGGCGGGGGGCGCTCGCGGGAGCTGGCGCCGGGCATGGTGATGACGGTGGAGCCCGGCCTCTACGTCGCCCCCGACGACGAGGATGCCCCGGAGCGCTTCCGGGGCATGGGCATTCGCATCGAGGACGACGTGCTGGTCACCGAGGGCGACCCCGAGGTGCTCACGGCGGACATCCCCCGCGACCCCGAGGCCATCGAGGCCCTCGTCGGCCGCGGGGGCTGAGCCCCGGGGATCAGCAGCCGCCGGTGGAGCCGCCGGTGGAGCCGTCGTCGCCGCCGGTGGAGCCGTCGTCGCCGCCGGTGGAGCCGTCGTCGCCGCTCGCGGAGCCGTCGCCGCCGCCGCTGGCGGAACCCGTGTCGCCGGCGTCGCCGGCCTCGACGATGGTGAGGGCGTTGTCGACGAAGTAGGAGGTGCCGTCCTCGGTGGTGATCACCAGGTCGACGGGGCCGAGGGTGGCGCCGGCCGAGACGGTGACGAGCAGCTCGTCCTCCCGGGCGGTGCTCGTGCAGACGCTCAGGTCGCCGAGGAAGTTCAGGTCGACGATGGTGGCGAAGTCGACGGCCTGGTCGGACTGGAGCGAGAGGATGGCGGTCGTGTCGGCCTCGACCGTGGCCGGGTCGAGCCAGAACACCGGCTCGGCGGCGAGGTCGCCCACGCCGGTGTCGACGGCCGCGCCCCCCTTGGGACCGCAGAAGCCGCAGGGGCCGCCTTCGTCGTAGATCACGCAGCCGCCGAGGGTGGTGGTCGCGAGCAGGGCAAGGGTCGGAACGCGCATGGTCTTCCTCCTCGGGTCTCCGGTGACGCCGCATCGACGGCCGGGCTCCGGCTTCATTCGACGCCGGCGCGCCCGGCGCGAAAAAAGTTGAAGAACACGGAATTACCTGGTGTTTTTCGGGACGCCGCGGCCGGCCGCCTCGCGGGCGGGTGCCGCTCGGCCGGCGCTGGATTAGCAGGCAGGGAAGGCGCGCCCGGCCCCGACGAGCCCGGAGCCGGACGACGCGCGAGGAACGCCGCATGGACCACCCGATCAAGGCCTACAAGAACCTCGACTTCCTCAACAGCCCCGCGGCCCGCACGATCCGGATGCTCTGCGAGTACGAGGAGCCCCGGGACCGTTTCCGCCGGCACCGCATTCGCGACACGATCGTGTTCTTCGGCTCCGCCCGGGCGCTGCCCGAGGACGAGGCCCGCGACCGCCTCGCCGACGCCGAGCGCGAGCTGGCCACCGCCGCCGACGACGAGGAGCGCGAGGCCCTGGCGCGAGCGGTGGAGGCCGCCCGCCGGCGCCTGAAGCTCAGCCGCTACTACGAGGCCGCCCGCGAGCTCGCCCGCCGCCTCACCGAGTGGGACATGGCCCGCAACGGTCGCCACCGCTACTACATCGCCACCGGCGGCGGCCCGGGCATCATGGAGGCCGCCAACCGCGGCGCCGACGAGGTCGAGGGCGGACGCAGCCTGGGCCTCCGCATCTCGCTGCCCTTCGAGGAGAAGCTCAACGCCTGGGCCACCCCCGAGCTCTCCTTCGAGTTCCACTACTTCTTCATGCGGAAGTACTGGTTCGTCTACCTCGCCAAGGCGATGGTGTTCATGCCCGGGGGCTTCGGCACCCTCGACGAGATGTTCGAGACCCTCACCCTGGTGCAGACCCGCAAGGTCACCAAGCCCCTGCCGATGGTGCTGTTCGGCTCCGAGTACTGGGACGCCGTGCTCGACCTGCAGGCCATGGTCGACTGGGGCACGATCTCGCCCGCCGACCCGGACCTCTGCCTCCGCACCGACTCGGTGGACGAGGCCTTCGCCTACCTCGTCGCCCACATCGAGGAGACCGAGGAGCGCAACGGCGGCGACGCCTGAACGCCGCGCCCGAACCCGACGGAGCCCCCCATGACCCCCTTCGGCATTCGCAGGAAGCTCAGGAAGCTCGCCGGCCGCGGCGGCCCGCCCGAGGTCGAGCGCTTCCCCCTCACCATCGTGCTGCCCGACGGCACCGAGCAGCAGGTGGTGGCCGAGAAGCACTACACCCTGGTGATGGCGAGCCAGTCCCTGCCCAAGCCCCTGGCCACCGGCTGCCCCGACGGCACCTGCGGGAGCTGCCGGGTCGAGGTCCTCGACCCGAGCGGCCTCAGCCCGATCAAGGACAAGGAGCGCGAGGTGATCGCGCAGTGGATTCCCGACGCCACGCCGAACACGCGGCTGGCCTGCCACGCCCGCGTGCTCGGCCCCGGCGCGAAGGTGCGCGCCTTCAACCTGTTCGACCTCGACGCGATCACCGGGCCGAAACCCGGCGCCTGAGCCCCCTCAGGGCGTGTCCACCACCACGGCGCCGCTGGCGCTGATGCTGATGGCGGCCTTGCCGCCGTCGCCGATGCGCCCCTGCACGAGGTTCGGCTGCTCGGTGCCCTGCACCATGTGGCGGCGCACGTCCACCGAGGCGCCCCTGGCGCTGAAGCTGCCGGCGAAGCTCATCGGCAGCAGCACGGTGGCGTCGCCGCCGCTGGCGACGACCCGGCTCTGGCCGCTCATCTCGGAGGTCTCGGCGATCTCGACCTTGACGTCGCCCTTGCCGGACTGCACGTCCACCGCCGAGAACACGCCCTGCACGTAGGCGCCGCCGCTCTTGTTGCGGGCCCGCACCCGGCCCCGGCAGTTGTGGACCTGGATCGGCCCGTTGCCGCCGTTGATCGTGATCGCCGCGTCC
>WGAH01000530.1 GCA_015489145.1 Deltaproteobacteria bacterium | reverse complement strand
GTGGCGAGGCCGGCGAGGTGGACGGCGGCGACGAAGAAGCCGGCGGCGAGACCCACGGACTCGGCGACGTAGTAGTTCGGCCGGCGCTCGCCGCCGGGGGCGGCGGGCTCGAAACGGCGGGCAAACAGGGCCACCAGCCAGGGTGCCTCCTCCAGGAAGGGCTTGTCGGGCCCGGTTCCGAGGGGGGCCAGCGCTTCGCGAAAGGCCGGGGCCATCGCGGCGTAGAGACGCGCCTCGCGCAGCTCCACCTCCCGCCGGATGCGGGCCCGCAGCGCCGGGTCGGCGACGGCGACGAAGTGCCAGGGCTGGCGGTTGGCGCCGGACGGGGCGCTCGCGGCGGCGGCGACGAGGTCCTCGACGACGGCGCGGGGCACGGGGTCCGGCGAGAAGGCGCGCACGCTGCGGCGGACGGCGAGCCGGCGGCGCAGGTCGCGGGCCCGGCGGCGCACGGTGGAGGCGGCCAGGCGCCGGAAGGCCAGGGGCACCGTCTCGGGGCGGCTCACGGCGGGCCTCCCGGGCGCGGCGACGGCGGGGCGCCCGCCTCCCCCGGCGGTTCCGGCGAGAGCGGGGGCTGGGCCTCCCCCGGCGACGACGGCGGGGCGCCCGCCTTCCCCGGCGGCGACGCCGGGCGGTCCGCCACCGGCCGGAGGTCGTAGAGCGCCCGGCCCTCGGCCTCGACCAGGGGCCGGCCGACGCGCTCGGCGAGCCAGGCGTCCACGCGGCCGGCCGCCTCCTCGCCCAGCGCCCGCCGGTCCACCACCAGGGCGACGAAGCCGGCCTCGCGGGCCGCCGCCACCGGCCCGCGGTCGCGCAGGCCCCACAGGGGCTCGGCGGCGTCGAGGTCGACGGGCTGGTCGGCCACCCGCGACAGCGTGCCGACGAGGGCGGCGTCGGCGGGAAAGCGGTCGCCGGCCTCGACCGGGTGGCCGTGGCGGGCGGCGTCGAGGAGGGCGGCGGCCGGGCTCCGCACCCCCTGCCGCCAGGGGTGGACCCGGCTCGGGAAGATCGAGACCGCCCCGGCGGGCAGGCCCCGGAGCACCGTGGCGACCGGGTCGGGGGGCAGGTTGGTGACCGGCACGGACAGGCGCGGGTTCTCGGCGCCGGCGGCGAGGGCCGCGGCGGCGGCGACGACGGCGAGGAGCGGGCGCGGCAGGGCGGCCAGGCCCCCGGCGGCGCCGAGCAGCGCCGGCAGCAGCCAGGCCATCGCCCCCACCGGCGGGCGCAGGCCCGGGACCCACGGCGCGAGCTCGCGCACCGCGTCGAGCGGGATCGGCGGCGGCGCCCCCTTCGCCGGCAGCAGGCCGAAGGCCCCCCACCAGGCGAGGCCGGCCAGCAGGCCCAGGGCGGCGAGGCGGCGGCGGCCGGCGACGAGGCCGAGCAGCGCGGCGAGCCAGCAGGCGAGCCCGCCGGGCACCCGGCCGAGGTCGTCGAGGAGGCCCGAGGCGGCGGCGGGACCCGGCGGCAGGTCGGGGCGCTGCTCGGCCGGGGGCAGCGGGAAGACCGCCAGGCCCTCGCCGACGTAGGCGGGCACCGTGCGGGTGGCCGGCGGGAGCTGCCTCGCCGCGCCGGGAATCGCCGAGGCCGGGCTCGCGAGGGCCGCGAGGAGGGGGAGCAGCGCGAGGAGCCGGGCGCGGTGGCGGCGCAGGCCGCCGAGGGCCACCGCCACCGCCCCCGGGGCGCTCCAGGCCCCGGCCACCAGCGCCGGCACCGCCGCCCAGCCGCCGGGCAGGGCCAGGGCCAGGGCCGCCGGCCCCACCGCCAGCACGCCGATCTCGCCCGACCAGGCCGCCCGCAGCACCGGCGGCGAGAGCTGCACGAGGAGGCCCGCCACCAGCGGACCCCAGCCGCCGCCGAGGCGCCGCGCCAGGGCCCAGGGGCCGAGGCCGGCGAGCACCAGGGCGCCGGCGAGACCGAGGCCGTAGGCGAAGCCCGGGTCGAGGAAGCGGGAGAGCAGCGCGATCCAGAAGCTCATCGCCGCGTCGTCGGGCCAGAAGGGCCCTCCGCTGGCGGCGAGGTCCGCCGTGAACCAGGGCGAGCCGGACAACCAGCGGGCCACCTGCGCGCCGGCGTAGAGCTGGCCGTGCAGCATCTCGGTCGCCATGCCCGGGGCGCGCATCGGCCCCACCGCGCGGCCGAGGAGCACCGCCGGCGCCACGAGGAAGGCCAGGGGCTCCAGGGCGGCGCGGGGGAGCTTCACGGCGCGGCCCCGAAGCCGAACAGCCCGCCGGGGAAGCGGGCCTTCACCTCGGCCGGGTCGGTCCCCTCGGCGAGCAGGGCCGCGGCGGCGAGCCAGCGGTCGGCCACGTCGAGGTCGCTGGTGCCGAAGGCCCGCCAGCCGTCGCCGTCGGGGCGCATCCAGAGGGTGGCGCGCAAGCCGTCGAGGGCGGCGACCGCGTGCACCGCCCGCCAGCGGCCGGCCTCGGTGGGCTCGCCCTCGACGGGGATGGCGAAGCGGCAGGCCCAGGGGCGGTGCAGGCGCAGGTCCGGGTCCGGGTCGAGGGGCCGGCCGGCGACCACCGCGTCGCCGCCGCCCGGTCGAGGAGCTCGCAGGTCTCGACGGCCTCGACGAGGTCCCCCCAGCGGACCGCGGGGTCGTGGGCCGCCACGTAGGCCACCTGCGCCACGACCGGGTGATCGGCGGGCACCGTGCCGAGGGCCATCTCCCGGGCGACGGCGGCGATGGCCTCCGGGTCGCCCTCGCGCAGGACCGCCTCGGCGGTGGCGACCCGCCAGGCGGGGTCGTCCGGCGCGGGGTTGGCGCGCAGGAGCACCAGCCCCTCCTTCGGGCGCAGCAGGACGTTGGCGAGGGCGTCGCCGAGGGCGCGGTCGAGGCGCGGGTCGCGGCCCTTCCAGGCGGCCGCCGCCCGGGCCGCCTCGGCCACCGCCTCGGGGTCGCGGCCGTCGAGGGCCTGCTCCAGCCGGTCGCGGGCGGCGAGCAGCTCGGGGGGCAGGCGCGGGTCGGCGCAGGCCGCCAGGGCGAGCAGGGCGGGCAGGACGAGGGATCGCGGGAGGATGCGGCGCACGTCGGGCATACTATCCGCCTCCATGAACGCCCCCTCCAGGCACCCCCGCGACACCCTCGTCCAGCCCGCCGCCGAGCGCTTCCAGCCCGCCGCCGCCGGCCCCCTGGTCGTCACCTGCGAGC
>WGAH01000529.1 GCA_015489145.1 Deltaproteobacteria bacterium | reverse complement strand
GGGCTGCTGGCCGGCCTCGCCCCGGGCCTGGCGGCGCGGCAGCCGGCGCCGCGCCGCCAGGCCCGGGGCGAGGCCGGCCAGCAGCCCCATCGCGGCCGGGGGCAGGTCGAGGGTGGCCAGCCCGCCGGGCCGCCCCGCCCGGGCGTGGGCCCAGGCGGCGGCGGTGTCGAGGAGGGCGGGCAGGGCGTGGTGGGCGAGCTGCCAGGCCGCGAGGGCGAGGGCGACGGCCACCAGGGCGGCGCCGTCGCGGCGGGGGCCGAGCCGGGCGCCGAGGGCGAGGCCGAGGAGGGCGGCGGCGGCGTAGACCAGGGCGCCCTGCGGCGTCGGGTCGGAGCCGGCGTGCGCCGCCATCCAGCCCAGGGGGAGCGCCGGGGCGGCGAGGAGGAGCGCGAGCTGCCGGGGCGGGCTCCAGCGGGCGGTGGCCCCCGCCCCCCGGTGGCTCGGGGGCACCCGGTCGGCGAGCTCGGCGAGCAGCGCGGCGCCGAGCAGCGCCGGGGTCGGCCCGGCGAGGAAGGCGAGGACGAGGCCGCCGGCGGCGAGCAGGGCCGAGCGGGGCGCCCCGCCGGCGGCGAGGTCGAGGGTGCGGGCCAGGGGAAGCGCGGCGAGGGTCAGGGACGGGAGCGCGAGGATCAGCAGGTTCTCGCGCAGGGCCCCCAGGGCGTCGGCGGCGGCTCCGAGCGCCGGCATCGCCGGCTCGAGGGCGAGGGCCCAGGCCAGGGGGAGCAGCAGGGCCAGCCGACGAGGGGGCGTGCGCGGGGGCGCCGGGCGCCGGCGGAGGAGCCGGGCCAGGCCCCAGGCCAGCAGCAGGACGACGGCGGTCGCGGCGAGGTGGCGCGGGGTGGGCCCGGCCGCGCGCACCACGGCCAGGGCGAGGCCGCCGGCGGCGAGCCCCTCCGCCAGCGCGGCGATCCGGCGGGCCGGTGCGGGTCCGAGCATGGCCGGGAGCATAGCCCGCGCCCCGGGGCGCCGGCCCGGCGCCCGTCGGGGTCGCGCCGGCGCCTCGCGTCCCCGACCCCCCCCGCGCCGGGAGGTGGACCGGGACAGTCGGCATTCGCCCCGGAGGCTGCGGGATGGCCCGGCCCCGCGCGCCGGGCGGCGCGGCGCCCAGGTTGACCGGAGCGACGTGCTGCTGGTACAACACGTCGATAGCGCGGCCGCCCGGCCCTCACTCCCTTCGGAACCGAGCCGCCCTTCCCCGTCCAGGAATCTCTTTGCATGTCAAGAGCGAATCCGGTAGCATCGCCCCAGGCCCGCTCGCCGCGGTTCGCGTTCCTCTCGGGCTCTTCGCCGCGTCCCCCTCGCCAAGGGTGATCCGTCCATGGCCTTGTTCTCCCGGAACCGGCATTCCATCGGGCTCGACATCGGGTCCAGTTCCGTCAAGCTCATGGAGCTGGACCAGGATCGCCGCTCGGGGGCCTACCGCCTCGTCTCCTTCGGCACCGCGCCGCTGCCCCCCGAGGCCATCGTCGACGGCGCGGTGATGAACACCAACGTCATCGTGGACGCCGTGCGCGGGCTCGTGCAGCGGCACCGCGTCAAGACGAAGAACGTCGTCGCCTCGGTCTCGGGCAACGCCGTCATCATCAAGCGCATCAACCTGCCGCGCATGACGATCGACGAGCTCGAGGAGTCGATCCAGTGGGAGGCCGAGCAGTACATCCCCTTCGACATCAACGACGTCAACATCGACGTGCAGGTCCTCGAGGGGGCCAGCGAGGACCCCTCCCAGATGGAGGTGCTCCTCGTCGCCGCCCGCAAGGAGCTGGTCAACGAGTACCAGTCCCTCATCCAGCAGGCCGGCCTCAAGCCGGTGATCGTCGACGTGGACGCCTTCGCCGTCGCCAACTGCTTCGAGCTGAACTACGACCCCGACCCGGGCACGGTGGCCCTGATCAACATCGGCGCCAGCAACGTCAACATCCACGTGCTGCGCGGCGGCGTCAGCGCCTTCACCCGCGACATCGGGATGGGCGGCCGCCAGTTCACCGAGGAGATCCAGCGCACGCTGAACATCTCCTACGAGGAGGCCGAGGCGATGAAGGTCGGCGGCGACGACGGCGACGCCGACTCGGTCGTGCCCGAGCAGGTCGAGCAGGTCCTCGCCAACCAGTCCGAGGTCCTCGCCACCGAGATCCAGCGGTCCCTCGACTTCTACCTCTCCACCGCCCCGGAGGGCGCGATTAGCCGGGTCTTCCTGTCCGGCGGCGCGGCGCGCACCCCGGGGCTCGCCCGCGCGATCACCGCCAAGACCGGCTTGTCGACCGAGATCGCCGATCCCTTCCGGCGCATCCAGATCGACGAGCGAGCCTTCCACCCCTCGTTCCTGAGCGACGTGGCGTCCCAGGCGGCGGTCGTCGTCGGCCTCGCGCTCCGGAGGCCTGCTGACAAGTGATCCGGGTCAACCTCCTCCCCCAGCGCGTGTCCCGCCGCCAGGAGGCGGTGCGGCAGGAGCTCATCCTCGCCGGCATCGGCGCGGTGCTGCTCGTCGTGGTGCTCGGCGGCCTTCACGTCGCCCACGCGGCGCGCGTGAACGCGGTGCGCGCCAAGAACGCCGAGATCAGCGCCGACATCGAGCGAAAGAAGGAAATCGTCGCCGAAGTCGACGACATGGAGAAGCTCAAGGCCGAGTACGAGCGGAAGCTCTCGGTGATCCGCAAGCTCAAGGCCAACAAGACCGGTCCGGTGCACATGCTCGACGAGCTGAGCCAGGCGACCCCCGAAAAGCTCCAGCTCCTCAACCTGAGCGAGAAGGGCGGCCGGGTGGAGCTCACCGGCATCGCGGTGAGCAACGAGGTCATCAGCCAGTTCCTCAGCAACCTCGAGCAGTCCACCTACTTCGAGGACGTCTACCTCAACGCGATCGACCAGACCGAGAAGGAGGGCGTGAAGCTCAAGAACTTCTCCATCACGGCGCGGCTCGTCGTGCCGGGCGGCGACCGCCCGCCCTCCGACGGGGCCGGCGCGGACGCGAAGAAGAAGAAGTAGGGGGGCGCGGTGCGGTTCAACAAGCTCATCGAACGCCTCGCCCGGGTGCCCCGCGCCCAGCGCCTCATGCTGTACGGGGCGCTCTACGTCCTCATCGCGGTGGCCTGGTGGGCGCTGCTCTACCTGCCCGCGAGCAGCGAGCTCGACGACCTCCGCGCCGAGCAGGCCAGCCTGATCGAGCAGCGCAAGGTGATCGATGCCCGCGTCGAGAACCGGGCGCAGTACCAGGCCGAGCTCCAGGCGCTGATGCGCGACCTCAAGGTGGCCCTCAAGGAGCTGCCCAACGACCGCGAGATCCCGGGCCTGCTCAAGAGCATCAGCACGCTGGGCAAGAAGGTGGGCCTCGAGGTGCGCCGCTTCCAGCCGATGCCCGAGGTCGTCCGCGAGTACGTCGCCGAGGTGCCCGTCGCCCTGGAGGTCGAGGGCAGCTACCACGAGGTGGCGATGTTCTTCGACCGCCTCAGCAAGATGAACCGGATCGTCTACGTGCAGGACATCGAGATGGGCAAGCCCGAGGAACGCGGGGGCAACGTCGTGCTTCTCGTCGAGGGCAACGTCGTGACCTTCCGCTTCCTCACCGATGAGGAGATCGCCGCCGCCGCGTCGAAGGGCAAGGGCAAGAAGGGCCGCAGGAGGCGCCGGTGAGGTTCCACGCGATCGTGCTGTTGTGCGCGGCGGTCGGGCTGTCCGCCTGCGGCTCCTCCGACGAGGAGGCGGCGGCCAACGCCCCGCCGAAGCTCACGCCGAAGCCGCCCGGGGCGGCGGCGAAGGACGAGGGCGGCGAGGCCGGCGAGGCCGCCGCCGAGGACGACGACTACGTCTACAACCCGATCGGGAAGCGCGACCCCTTCCGGTCCTTCCTCACCTTCGGAAAGCGCTCCGCCGAGGACACGCCGCGCACCCCGCTCCAGAAGTACGAGCTCGACCAGTACCAGCTCGTCGGCATCGTCTGGGGGGTCGAGCGCCCCCGGGCGCTGGTCGAGGATCCCGAGGGCGTGGGCCACGTCGTCGAGATCGGCACCTACATCGGCAGGAACTGGGGGCGGGTCACCAAGATCACCGAGGACGCCGTCACGGTGACCGAGGAGTACCAGACCCCCGAAGGCGAACTCGTCGTCAACAACATCAACCTCACGCTGGCCCCGCTCGAGGAGTAAGCCCCGATGAAGCTACCCGCCGCTACCCCTGGTCGCCGCCCGCTGGTGGGCCTGGCCGTGGGCCTCGCGCTGGTGAGTCTCGGCGCGCCCGCCCTGGCCGACGACATCCGGCTGGAGGCGATGCAGGTCGAGGCCGGCGACCGGACCGAGGTCGTCATCGCCGTGAAGGGCTCGGCCGAGGGCTCCGCCGTCAGCAGCTTCGTGCTGCACGATCCCGAGCGCCTCGTCATCGACGTCGCCGACGCCGAGGTCGCCGACGACCTGGGTCGCGCCGTGTCCGGCGGGCTCGTGAAGTCCGTCGAGGCGAAGAGCTGGGACGACGGCCAGGGCCTCGTGAGCCGGGTGGTGCTCACCCTGACCGGTCCGGCCAGCCACGAGGTTCACGCCGGCGCGGACGGCATTCGCGTGGTGCTCACGCCGGACGCCGGCGGGGCCGACCCGGTGGCGGCCGCCCTGTCCGGCGACGATGCCGCCGCCGCCGACGACGACGTGATGGCCCGGGCGCTCACCGGCCAGGCCGACGAGGCGGTGGGCCGCCAGGGCATCGAGACCCCGGTGGGCACCCGCCCGCTGAGCGGCCCGCAGGTGGACGCCGGCATCGCCCTCTCCTCGCTGGACTTCCAGAACCTCGACGACGTGAGCCGCGTGATCATCGGCCTCAAGGGCACGGATCGCTACACGATCGCCCAGCCGCAGGACAACCTCGTCGTCGTGGACGTGCCCGGCGCCTTCCTGCCGTCGAGCCTCGGCCGCGTCCTCGACGCCAGCGGCTTCGCCAGCCCGGTGCGGATGGTGCGCGCCTACCGCACCTCCTCCGGCGCCCGCGTGGCGATCAGCCTTCGCGCCAGCACCACCTACCAGGCCCGGCTCACCGACGACGGGCTGCTCCTCGTCGACCTGGCGATCCCGCCCGGGATGAAGCCCGAGCACGAGCTGCCCGAGCAGGCCTACGCCGCCGTGAGCCCCGGCACCCCGCAGGAGGGCCTCAAGGGCGCCTACCAGCAGGAGATCATGATCGGCTCGGGCGGGCGCACGGTGAACCCGCAGGCCGCCTTCGGCAGCGGCGCCGGCGCCTCGGATCCCGCGGCGCTGCTCGGCATGGCCTCGGGCTTCGCCTACGACTCCTCGTCGGCCGCCGCCACCCCCTACACCGGGCAGCACATCAGCCTCGACTTCGTCAACGCCGACATCCACAACATCTTCCGGCTGATCAGCCACGTCTCGCGCCTCAACATCGTCGCCGGCGACGACGTGAAGGGCCGGGTCACCGTCCGGATGATCGACGTGCCCTGGGACCAGGCCCTCGCGGCGATCCTGCAGGCCAAGGGGCTCGGCTCCCAGCGCTTCGGCAACATCATCCGGGTCGCGCCCATCGAGACGATCAAGGCCGAGCAGCAGTCGGCGCTCGAGGCCAAGCGCGCCCAGGAGGAGCTCACCGACCTCGACCTCCTGGTGATCCCGCTGAACTACGTCAAGGCCGACGAGATCCAGGACAAGGTCCAGGCCCTGCTCAGCGGCCGGGGCTCGGTGCAGGTCGACAAGACCAGCAACCAGCTCATCATCAAGGAGACCGCCGACCGCCTCGCCCAGATCCGGGAGCTGCTGCGCCAGCTCGACAAGCAGACGCCGCAGGTGCTCATCGAGGCCCGCATCGTCGAGGCCAACAGCTCGTACTCCCGGGCCCTCGGCATCCAGTGGGGCGCCGAGGTCGACGCCAGCACCCGCACCGGCGCCAGCACGGGGCTGTTCTTCCCGAACTCGATCGGCATCTCCGGCGGCAACACGACCGGCGGCGCGGAGACCTACTACACCTCCGACCTCCACGACGCGCTCATGGTCGACCTCGGCGCCGAGTCCAGCACGTCGAGCCTCGCGCTCTCGCTCGGCAGCATCTCGGGCCTCGTCGACATCGACGCCCGCCTGAGCGCCATGGAGAGCGACGGCTGGGGCAAGGTGGTCTCCTCGCCCAAGGTGACCACCCTCGACAACAAGACGGCCAAGATCATCCAGGGCGCGCGCATCCCCTTCCTGTCCACCTCCTCGGGCGGCACCAACGTCCAGTTCATCAACGCCTCCCTCGAGCTCGAGGTCACCCCGCACATCACCAGCGACGGCCGCGTCTTCCTCCAGATCAACGTCAAGAACGACCGCGCCGACTTCTCCCAGCTCGTGCAGGGGCAGCCGGCGATCCTCCAGAAGGAGGCCGAGACCGAGCTGCTCGTCGCCGACGGCGACACGACCGTCCTCGGCGGCGTGTTCACCTCGGAGGACTCCGAGACGAAGGGCCGCACCCCCTTCCTCGGCGCCATCCCGATCCTCGGCTACCTGTTCCGCAACTCGTCGACCGACTACACCCGCAACGAGATGCTGGTCTTCGTCACGCCGCACATCATCAACAAGCCCGTCGAGGACGCGGAGTAGCCCTGGCCCGGGGACTCGCCATCGGGGGCTTCATGGGGACCGGCAAGAGCACGGTGGCGCCGCGGGTCGCCCGGCGCCTCGGTTGGGCCGCCGTCGACCTCGACGCCGAGGTGGAGCGCCTCGCCGGCCGCCCGGTGGCCCGCGTCTTCGCCGAGGAGGGCGAGGCGGGTTTTCGGCGCTGGGAGCGGCGCGCGCTGGACGGGGTCCTCGAGCGCGCGCGCGCCGAGCCCCTGGTGCTGGCCCTCGGCGGGGGCACGCTGCACGCCGGCGACAACGCCGAGCGCCTGCGCCGGGGCTTCGACGTGGTCGTCCTCGACGCGCCCTGGCCCGTCCTGCGGGAGCGCATCGGCGACCGTCCGCTGGCCGAGCGGGCCGAGGCCCTGTTCGCGGCGCGGCGGGAGGGCTACCGCCGGGCCGGCCCGCGGGTCGAGGTGGCCGGCCGCGACCCCGAGGCGGTGGCCGAGGCGGTGATCGCCGCCTGGAGGGGGCGGGCGTGCGCGTAGAGCTCGGCGAGCGCGGCTACCCCATCGAGGTCGTGGCCGGCGGGCTCGAAGGCCTCGGCGCCGCGGTGCGCCGGGTCCTCGCCCCCCGCCGGGCGGCCCTCGTCACCAACCCGACGGTCGGCGCGCTGTACGCTGAGGCGGCGGCGGAAAGCCTGCGATCCGCCGGCATCGCGGTGGAGGTCCTCGAGATTCCCGACGGCGAGGCCCACAAGACCGTGGACACCTGGCGCCGTCTCGTCGACGGCCTGCTCGCCCTCGGCGTCGACCGCGCCACCCCGGTGGTGGCCCTCGGCGGCGGGGTCACGGGCGACATCGCCGGCTTCGCCGCCGCCACGACCCTGCGGGGCCTGCCCTTCGTGCAGGTCCCGACCACCCTGCTGGCGATGGTGGACGCCTCGGTGGGGGGCAAGACGGGGGTCAACCACCCGGCGGGCAAGAACCTCGTCGGCGCCTTCCACCAGCCGGCCCTGGTCCACGCCGCGCTCGCCACCCTCGACACCCTGGAGCCGGCCGAGTACCGGGCCGGGCTCGGCGAGGTGGTCAAGCACGGGCTCCTCGCCGACCCGGCGATCCTCGAGCTGTGCGAGCGCCGACCCGAGGCGGTCCTCGCCCGCGATCCGGCGGTGGTGCGCGAGCTGGTCGAGCGGAGCTGCGCCGTCAAGGCGGCGGTGGTCGCCGAGGACGAGCGCGAGTCCGGCCGCCGGGCGGTCCTCAACCTCGGCCACACCGCCGGCCACGCCCTCGAGAGCGCCCTGGGCCACGGGACCTGGCGGCACGGCGAGTGCGTGGCCGTGGGCCTGGTCGTCGAGGCGCGGCTGGCGGCCCGGCACGGCCGCTGCCCGGCCGACCTGCCCGACCGGGTCTGCCGGGTGCTCGCCGCCCTCGGCCTGCCCACCGCCCCGCCCCGGCTCGACCGGGAGCGCGTCGAGGCGGCCCTCTCCATCGACAAGAAGCGCGACCGTGGTACACTCAGGCTGCCCGTCCTGGAAGGGGTGGGCCGGGTCCGGGTGGACCGCGCCTCCGCCGGGCAGGTGGAGGAGTTGCGCGATCTCATCCTCGAAGCAGCGGAGGCCCCATGCGCTGGCCCGGAATGACGCTCCTCACCTTCCTCTCCGCCGGCTGCACCGCCCGGGTGGTCGCCCCCGACTCGGCGGTGCTCTCGGTCCCCGACGATCTCGAGGTTTCCTGGGACGACTCCTGGAACGAGCAGTTCGACGCCCTCGGCATGGTGACCTTCGCCGACTTCGCCGTCTACGACGAGCGGCAGGACTACATGCCCCTCGAGAACATCCTCATCGAGGTCACCTCCTCCTACGGCGGCGTCTACCTCGTGCCGATGGACGCCGTGGTCTCGGTCGACTACCCGAGCGCCCCGGAGGACTGGCAGCAGAACTTCGACGAGTACTGCTACGACGAGAACGGCAACTTCGACCCCACCACCAACGAGTGGTGCGCCTGGTACGCCGACACGGTCACCGGCGAGTTCTGGATGATCAGCTCGGAGTACGCCGACGTGAACGGCTACGCGCCCAACTACCTCCAGAGCTACACCGACGGCTGGGGTCGCCTGCGCGTCTTCGTCTACATCGACGCGCTGCCGAGCTCGGGCGATGTCATGATCACCGCCAACATCGGCTCTGACGCCCAGGGCTTCAAGATCACGCCGTCCACCGGGCTCTGAGTTGCGGCTCCTCGTCCTTCACGGGCCGAACCTCAACCTCCTCGGCCACCGCGAGCCCGAGCGCTACGGGCGCGAGACCCTCGACGCCATCGGCGCCCGCCTCGACCGGCTGGCGGCCGAGCTCGGCGCGACCCTCGAGCACTTCCAGTCGAACCACGAGGGCGCCCTCATCGACCGCATCCACGAGGCCCGCGGCCGGGTCGCCGGGGTGCTGATCAACCCGGGCGGGCTCACGCACTCCTCGGTGAGCCTGCGCGACGCCCTGCTGGCGGTGGCCGTGCCCTTCGTCGAGGTGCACCTCTCCAACATCCACGCCCGCGAGCCCTTCCGCCACCGCAGCCTGCTGGCCGACGTGGCGGTGGGGCAGGTGACGGGCTTCGGGGCGCTGAGCTACGAGCTGGGCCTGCGGGGCCTCGTCGCGGCGGTCCGGCGCGAGGGCTGAGCGTGGATCGCGACGCCATCGAGGCCCTCGCCGAGCTGATGGCCCGCCACGGCCTCGCCGAGCTCGAGCTCGAGACGGGGGGGAGCCGGCTGCGGCTGCGGCGCTTCGAGGGTCCGGCTCCCGCGGCGGCGTCGGCCCCGCGCCCGGGTGAGCCGGCGTCGGAGGCCGAGCCGGCCGAGCCCCCCGGCGAGATCGTGCGCGCGCCGATGGTCGGCACCTTCTACCGCTCGCCGGAGCCCGGCGCGCCGCCCTTCGTCGAGGTGGGCGACCGGGTGGAGGTCGGGCAGGTGCTCTGCATCGTCGAGGCGATGAAGCTGATGAACGAGCTCGAGTCCGAGGTCGCCGGCACCGTGGCCGCCGTGCTCGTCGAGGACGGCGCGCCGGTGCAGTACGGGCAGCCGCTGTTCCGCGTCCTGCCGTGAGCCGCGGGGGGCGCCCGGTGTTCCGCAAGCTGCTGGTGGCGAACCGGGGCGAGATCGCCCTGCGGGTGCAGCGCGCGGCCCGCGAGCTCGGCATCCCGACGGTGGCGATCTACTCCGAGGCCGACCGGAACGCGCTGCACGTGCGCTTCGCGGACGAGGCGGTCTGCGTGGGCCCCGCTCCGGCGCGGCAGAGCTACCTGCACGTCCCCAACGTGCTCGGCGCCGCCGAGATCACCGGCGCCGACGCCGTCCACCCCGGCTACGGCTTCCTCGCCGAGTCCGCCTCCTTTGCCGCCGCGGTGCGCGACCACGGCCTGCGCTTCGTCGGCCCCGACCCGGGCTGCCTCGCCACCTTCGGCGACAAGCTCGCCTCCCGGGCGCTGGCGCGGGCCGCCGGCGTGCCGCTGCTTCCGGGCAGCGACGGCCCCGTCGCCACCGAGGCCGAGGCGGTGGCCGTGGCCCGGCGCGTCGGCTTTCCCGTGCTTCTCAAGGCGGCGCGGGGGGGCGGCGGCAAGGGCATGCGCGTGGCCGCCGACGAGGCCTCCCTGCGCCGGGGCTTCCGGCTGGCCGCCGCCGAGGCCGAGGCCGCCTTCGGCGACGGCACCGTCTACCTCGAGCGCTACCTGCCGGCGCCCCGCCACGTCGAGGTGCAGGTGGCCGGCGACCGGGAGGGGCGGCTGCTCCACCTCGGCGAGCGCGACTGCTCGCTCCAGCGCCGCCACCAGAAGCTCGTCGAGGAGGCCCCCGCCCCCGGGCTGCCCGGCGACCTCCGGCGGCGCCTGCGCGAGGCGGCGGTGCGCGTGGCCCGCCGCGCCGGGCTCACCACCCTGGGCACGGTGGAATTCCTCGTCGACGGCGACGAGTTCTTCTTCCTGGAGGTCAACCCGCGCATCCAGGTCGAGCACCCGGTGACCGAGGAGGTGACCGGGGTCGACCTCGTGGCCCTCCAGATCCGCCTGGCCGCCGGCGAGGCGATGCCGCTGGACCAGGCGGGGGTGGCGCTGCGCGGCCACGCCATCGAGGTGCGGATCAACGCCGAGCACCCCGAGACCTTCCGGCCCTCGCCCGGGCGGGTCACCGGCTACCACGCCCCGGGGGGCTTCGGCGTGCGCGTCGACTCGGCCGCCCACGAGCACTTCGTCGTGCAGCCCTGGTACGACTCGCTGGTCGCCAAGCTCGTCGCCTGGGCCCCCGACCGCCGCGGGGCGATCCGGCGTTGCCTCGGCGCCCTCGACGAGCTGGTGGTGGAGGGGGTGCACACGACGGCGCCGCTGGTCCGCGGGCTGGTCGGCTCGGAGGCCTTCGCCCGGGGCGAGGTGGACACGCGCCTGGTCGAGCGCTGGCTGGCGGAGCGGGCTGGCGGCGAGGCGCCGGGGCTGGTGTAGGATCGCCGCTCCGTGGGAGGGATCGACGTGGCCGTGGACAGGGACAGGTTGGAACAGGAGGCGATGCGGCTGCTCCAGCGGGGGCAGACCGACCGGGCCCTGGAGCGCTACCTGGCGCTGCTCAAGGGCAACCCGCGCGACCGCCGCATTCGCCAGCGGGTCGCCGAGCTGTACGCCAAGGTCGGCCGGCTGGTGGAGGCCGAGCGCCACTTTCGCGAGATCGTGCGGCAGCTCCGGGCGGCCGGCCAGAGCAAGGCCGCCATCGGCGTCTACAAGCAGCTCGTCCGCCTGCGCCCCGACGATCCCGAGCTTATCGCCGAGATGGGCGACTGCTGGGCCGACAGCGGCTTCCCCTCCGAGGCGGCCGGCTGCTGGGAGCAGGCGGTGGACATGCTGGCCGGCGTCCACCCGGCCGACGCCGTCCCGCACCTCCGCAAGCTGATCCGCGCCCGCCCCGGGGACACCCCGCTGCGGGTGCGCCTCGCCGAGCTGCTCGAGGCGGCGCGGTGGACCGAGGCCGCCTTCCAGGAGTGGTCCGGGCTCGCCGCCGAGGCCCGGCGCCTGGGCCGGACCGAGGACGAGCTGCGCTTCCTGGAGCAGGCGCTGCGCCTGCGCGCCGACCACCCCGAGGCGCTTCGCGCCGCCGCCGACGCCGCCCTCCGGCTCGGCGACGGCCGCCGGGCGCTGGAGCACCTCCAGCGGGCCGCCGCCGGGGGCACGCCGGGGGCCGACCTGCTGGAGCTCCTCGCCCGGGCCTTCGAGGCGGTGGGCCAGCCCGAGCGGGCGCGGGGGCTGTGGGTGGAGTGCGCCCGGCTCCACGGGGAGGCTGGCGAGGTCGAGGCGCGGGCCCGGGCGCTGCAGGCGGCGGTGGACGCCGGCGAGACCGACCCGGCCGTCGTGCGGGAGGCGGCCGAGGCGGCCCGTCGGGCCGAGGCGGAGCGCCTGCGGCTGGACGAGCAGGACTGGGCCCGCCCCCGGGAGCCCGAGGTGGTGCGGCTGGTGGTGCGGGCGCGGGTGCTGCGCCGCTACGGCTTTCCCGAGCGGGCCCGGGCGGTGCTGGACGCGGCGCCGCCGGAGCTGGCGGAGCGCCTGCCGGTGCGGGTGGCGCGCGTCGAGGTCCTCGCCGAGCTGGGCGAGACCGCGGCGGCGCTCCGGGAGCTCGAGGGGGTGCTTGCCCCGAGCAGCGGCGCCGCCCGGGACGTGGCCACCCGCCTCGAGGTCCTCCGGGCGGCGCTGGCCCGGAGCGGCGGCGAGGAGGCGGCGGCGGAAGGCGAGGACGACGGGCTGCTGGACGACGAGCTGCTGGACGACGAGCTTCTCGACGACGACGAGCTGCTGGACGACGGCGTCCTGGCGGAGGACGGCGGCCCGGCGGCGGGAGAGGCGGCGGCCGGCGAGGGGGGCTCCGGCGGCGAGGACGAGCCCACCGACGACGAGCCCACCGCCGCCGGCGACGGCGACCTCGACGAGCTGGAGGCCCGGGGAGACGCCCTGGCCGCCGCCGGCGACCGCGAGGGGGCCATCGAGGCCTGGCAGGCGGTGCTGGCGCGGGACCCGGGGCGCGACCGGGTGCTGGTCAAGCTCGGCGACCTGCTCGCCTCGGCGCCGTCCCTCGACGCCCCCGCCGCGCCGCCCCCGGAGCCGGGCTTCGGCGGCGAGGACCCGTTCGCGGACTTCGGCCTCGAGGTCGCCCCGGAGCCCGCCGCGCCGGCGCGGCCCGCCCCGGGCCGGCCCGCCCCGTCGGCCGGCGGCGACGGCGACGCCTGGGCCTGGCTCGCGGTCGGGCGGCCCGACGAGGCCGAGGCGGCGGCCGGCGACGACCTCGACGGCGCGCTGGTCCGCGCCCTGGCGCGCAAGCTCCGGGGCGACCTGCCCGGCGCGGCCCGGCTGCTGCGCCTCGCGGTGGCCGACGCCGCCGAGGACGACCCGGCCTACCGCGCCGCGATCCTGGAGCTCGCCGGCCTGAGCGCGGCGACGGGCAAGCTCGCCGCCGCCCGGAGGCTCCTCGATGAACTGGAAGACCTCGATCCCGGCTTCGATCCCGTCGGTGTTCGGCGCGTCCGGCGCGGGCTGGCCCTCCTCGCCGGGGAGCGCTGAGCGGCGTTGCGCGGCGGCGCGAATCGTGTCATATGGGGTGGCGCGGGGTGGCTCCGCCGCCCCGCTTCGCGGGCGTAGCTCAGTTGGTAGAGTACGAGCTTCCCAAGCTCGGTGTCGCGGGTTCGAGTCCCGTCGCCCGCTCCAGCTTTCCACCGCCTCGCGCGGTGCGGCGCGACCCGGTTCCGCCGACCGGTTCGCGCCGCCCACCTCGCCGCCGCGGCCCCGCCGTCGAATGCGGGCGGTGGCCGCGCGCGTCGTGAGGGGGCGATGAGGAGGTGGCGACGGGCCGGCTGGTTCCTCCTCGGGCTCCTCGCCCTCGCGGGGGGCCTGACCCTGGCACTGCGCTCGCCGTGGACGGGCGACTGGCTCGCCCGCCTCCTCGCCGCCCGGCTGGAGGTCGCCACCGGCGAGCGCGCCAGCGTCGGCTCGGTGCGCCTCGAGCCCTGGCGGGCGCGGGTGGAGGTCGAGGGCATCGTGATCTCCCACGTCTCGGACGACCCGGCGCTGGACGGGGCGCCGGTCTTCGTCGTGGACCGCGTGGTGGCCGAGCTGGGCCTGCGCGGTGGCCGGCCCGTCGCCCGCCGCCTGGAGCTGCGCCACCCCTCCCTCGACCTCCACCTCGACGCGGGCGGCATCCGGGAGCTCCCGGGGCTGCGCGGGAGCGGGGGCGGCGGCGAGGCCCCCTGGGACCGGCTCGTCGTCCGGGACGGCCGGCTGCGCCTCTCCTTCGGCGACGGGGAGGTCCTCGTCGACGAGGTCGAGGTGGACGGGCCCGGAGACGGCTCCCTCGACGCCCGCTGCGGCCTGCTGCGGGTCGCGGCGGGGGACCTCGTCGAGGAGGCGCGAGACGTGCGCCTCGACGGCCTGCGCCTGCGCGGTGGGCGCGTCGAGCTGCCGCGCTTCGCGCTGCGCTTCGACGACGTGGAGCTCGCCGGGCGCCTGGCGGTCGACCCGGCGGGCGGGCTCGGCGGTGCGCTGCGCCTGGGCGTGGATCTCGAGGGCCTCACCCGGCGCCTCGCGCGGTCCTGGTGGCTCGAGGGCCGGCTTTCGGGCGAGCTGGCCCTCGGCGGCACCACCGCCGACCCGGCGCTCCGGGGCACGGTCGCCGGCGAGGACCTCGCCTGGGTGCGCCACCCGCGCCCCGGGGTCGAGCGGCGCCTGAGCGTGGGCGCCCTCGCCGGCGGCCTCGGCTGGTCGGGGCGGGTCCTGGAGTTCGACGAGCTGGCGGCCACCGTCGGCGGGGGCCGGGTGGTGCTGTCGGGCTGGGTCGATCCCCGCAGCCGGGGCCTGCGCGTGGCGGCCACCGGCGAGGGGCTCCACCTCGCGCCGACCTTCCGGCAGCTCGGCCTGCACGAGGCGCCCTGGGTCGACCTCGACGCCGACTTCGAGGTGCAGGCCGCGGGCACGGCGATGCCCCTGGACCTGGCGGGCAGCTTCACGCTGGCCACCCGCGACCTCGTGGCCACCGCCGGCCCCGCCGAGGACCCGGCCAGCGCCCGGGTGCTGGTCGTGCCCCGGGTGTCGGCCCGGGGCGAGCTCCGGGCGCGCGGCGACGAGCTCACCCTGGTCGCCCACGACCTCCACACCCGCCGGAGCGCCGGCTGGGCCAGCGCCCGCCTCGGCCTCGGCGGCCGGCGCGCGGTGGACATCCACTTCGACCTGCCCGCCTGCGCCCTCGACGAGCTGGCTCCCCTCGGCGGGGTGGAGCTCGCCGGTTTCGGGCGCCTCCGGGGG
>WGAH01000528.1 GCA_015489145.1 Deltaproteobacteria bacterium | reverse complement strand
GCGTCGGGCAGCGTCGTCGACCTCGCGAACGGCACGGCCTGCACCTTCACCGGGGCGCGGGTGTCCTGGTCTCTCCACGGCCAGGGACCCCGGTACCGCGTGTGCTTCCGGCGAGCCTACATGTGGCGGGCCGAGCCGGAGTGGGACCACGCGCCCAACCTCTCGCCGGACTGTCCGCTGGCGGTGGACCTCGACGGGCTGGCCCCCCGGGGGATGGTGCCGCACAACCCGAACGGGGGCTGGGAGGTCGGAGCGCCGTTCACGGTGTCCTTCGGGGGGTTCTCGCCGGGCAGCTCCTGGGTGGTGGCGCCGGCCCGGGTGAGCTCCGTCACCTCCTTCAGCCGGGCAGGGGGCGGTTCCTTCTACCACCGCCTCCGGGTGGCCCTGTCGCCGGGGGTGTCGTGGTCGGCCTCGGCGACCCGGACCGGGGAGGTGGCGCGATGACCGGCCGGTCGGCTCGGATGTGGGTGAGCCTCGCGGCGTTGTTCCTGTCGGTCGGCTGCGGCGCCGCCGCGGTCGACCGGGACGGGGACGGGCACGCCAGCCTCGCCACGGGTGGGGACGACTGCGACGACCACGCGAACGCCGTCTTTCCCGGTGCGCCGGAGCGCTGCGACGACGGCGTGGACGCGGATTGCGACGGCCTGGTGGACTGCGAGGACCCGGACTGCGCGGCCCTGTGCGGCGAGGACTGCGGCAACGGGGTCGACGACGACCTCGACGGCCAGGTCGACGAGGATGACGAGGACTGCGCCCCGGAACTCGCCGAGGATTGCGGTAACGGCGAGGACGACGATGGCGACGGGGCGATCGATTGCGACGACCCCGACTGCGCGGGCGTGTTCTCCTGCGCCGAGAACTGCACGAACGGGGTGGACGACAACGGGGACGGGCTCGTCGACTGCGACGACCCGAGATGCGCGAAAGGCGCGTCCTGTCCGTCGGCCGAGGATTGCGGGAATGGCGAGGACGACGACGGGGACTGGCTGATCGACTGCGACGATCCCGATTGCGCCGAGGATTCGCGTTGTTTTTCGCCGGAGGATTGCTCGAACCGCGTCGACGACGACGGCGACGGGCTCATCGACTGCGGGGACGGCGACTGCGCCGGCGATGCGGCCTGCATCGAGAACTGCGGCAACGGGGTGGACGACGACGGCGACGGGCTCGTCGACTGCGCCGACGGCGAGTGCGCCGGCAAGTCGAGCTGCGTCGAGAACTGCAGCAACGGGGTGGATGACGACGGCAATGGCCAGGTCGACTGCGACGACTGGAAGTGCGCGCGCTCCTCGAGCTGCACCGACCCGGAGGACTGCGGCAACGGGGCGGACGACGACGGCGACGGCTGGGCCGACTGCGAGGACCCGGACTGCGCCGCCGACGGCGCGTGTGCCGAGGACTGCGGCAACGGGGTGGACGACGACGGCGACGGGCTGGTCGACTGCGAGGACGGAGCCTGCGCCGGCGATGCCGCCTGCCCGGAGTGGACCTCGCTGCGGTTGAGCGGAAAGGCCACGCTCTACGTTCAGCAGTCCCAGACCGCGGGGGGGAGGGGCGCCTGCCAGGTGCAGGTCCACCTCGGCTGGCCGGTGCTCGCGGCGGTCAGCGGCTCGAGCACCTGCCACCTCGGATCCGGCGCCTGGTTGACCTGGTCGCGGACGAGCGGCACCGCCTCGTCGGGGTGCAGCCGGTGGTTCGGCTTCGCCCAGGCCCCGACCTGGGGGGCGGCGCCGGAACCGTCCTCGGCCTGCGCCCTCGACCCGCACTGGTCCGACCTCGCCCCGGGCACCCTGATCCCGGTGGACTACTCGGCGGACGTGGCGGCGGGGCAGCGCGTTTCCTGGATCTTCGGCGGCTTTGCCGCGACCACCGCCACGGTGCGGGCCTCGGGACGGATTTCCTCCCGGTACTACCGCTCGAGCGTCGGCGGCACCCTGGTCAACGCGTCGATCTACCTGGGAAGCCTGGGGTGGACGGTTCCCGCGCGGGTGGAGGGCAGCCCCTGAGCGCGTCACCGTTCGGGACATTTCCGGGGGCCGGCGGGTGGTCGCGTTGGACGGGGCCCGAGGTGGGACCGCTTCGTGCGCTGGATGGTCCTGTTCGCCCTGCTGCCGATTCGGGCCCGCGCCCTGCGGGTGCTGGGACCCGGCGACCGGGACGGCGAGCTGTCCGGGTTGGCTCCGGGTTCGCGTCGTCGACGGCGGGATGCACTTCTCGAAGTGGCGGACGTCGAGCGGGACCGCCGGCTGCTCGGCGCGGGTCCGGGTGGACGCGGGGGTCCTGACCGACCTCTCGGGAGGCACGACCTGCGCGTCCCACGGGGCCCCGGTGCGGTGGGTCGAGGAAGGGTGGCCGCGTACTTCTGGCTGATGACCCCGGGCGCCGTGCGCCGGGTGGGCTTCCTGTCCGAGGACGATTCCGACATGCGGTGGCCCGGCCTGCGCTTCACCGCGTCGGTGACCTGGACGGCGGAGGCCGACCGCCGGTGAGCCCGCCGGTCTCGGGGCGGGTTTCGTCCCAGCTTGGGACAATCCCGGGACCCGGGGGGGTGCTAAGCTGGTGCCCGGATGCGGCTTGCGAGGTGGCCATGCGCGGGATCGGGGCGGTGTTGGCGGTGCTGGCCTCGGGCTGCGGCGCCGGGCGCGCGGGGGGTGAGGAGGCCGCGGGCACCTCGCCGACGGAGCGGACTGCCGTCGAGAATGCGGGAGCGGCCGGGTGGTTCGCGCCGCCTCCCGTCCGGGATCGCCGGCCGGCGCTGCCCTCGGGCAAGGCCGCCTCCGGGCCGGTCGCCTCGTCATCGGGG
>WGAH01000527.1 GCA_015489145.1 Deltaproteobacteria bacterium | reverse complement strand
TCTTGGCCTCGTGGAAGCCGCGCTGGCGCAGCACCAGGCGGGCGCCGGCGCCCGCCTGGTGCTGCGCCAGCGCGGCTTCCACGAGGCCAAGATCCTGCGGGCGCTCTGCGCCCTCGAGCACCACCGCGACTTCGACCGGCCCGGCGAACGCCCCACGCTGGTGGCCCGCATCATCCGCGTGGCCGAGGCCTACGACACCCTCCAGCGGCCCCGGGGCGGCAACCTGAGCCCCGCCCACGCGCTCGCGGCCCTGCGCCGCTACGCCGGCACCCGCTACGACCCGGTGCTGGTGCAGGCCCTCGCCAACCGCCTCGGGCGCTTCCCGCCGGGCACCCTCCTCCAGCTCCAGGACGGCCGGCGGGTGCGCGTCCGCGGCCTGGTGCGGAGCCCCGAGACCTTCGACAAGCCCCTGTGCCGCGTGGTGCTCGGCGCCGACGGCCGGCCGCCCCCGGAGGACACCTTCGTCGACCTCGCCGAGGAAGGCCGAATCCGCGGCGTGATCACCCCCAGGCGACCCGGAGGCGCCGCCCCTCACCCGGAGCGACCATGACCACCTACTTCGACCACGCCCGCTGCCCGAGCTGCGGCGCCACCTTCGACCCGGAGCAGGTCGTGCCCCGGGGCGACGGCTTCCAGTGCCCGGCCTGCGGCGCCCAGCTCGGCATGAAGGCCCTGTTCGGCCTCGCGGCCGCGTTCGACGAGGAGGAGCCCCCCGACGTCACCCTCGACGACCTGGTTCCGGGCTCCCCCGCCGCGCCGCCGCCCCGCCGGGCCGAGGCGGGCACCCCCGCCTCCGGCGAGACCGCCCTGGAGATCCTCCGCAAGATCCGCCAGGGCGATTGAAGCCGCTCAGCGCTCGCGCGGGCGCCGGGCCACGTCCACCACGGCCTCGGCGTAGGCCATCGCCGCGGCCTCCACCGAGGGCAGGTCGCCGGAGAGCCAGGCGGCGGCGAAGTTCGTCTCGGTGGGCGGCGGAAAGACCCGGGCGGCCCGCACGTCCGCCGCCTTGAGCGCCGCGTCCAGGCCGACGGTGGCCTCCATCGGCGGCGCGACGAGGTAGGCCATGGGCGAGCCCGGCGGCAGGCCCGCCTCCCGCGACAGGTAGTGGCCCAGCGAGGCGATGACGTGGGGGAAGACCGCGATGCTGCCGTCGTCGTTGGCGGCGTAGAAGCAGGCGTCGTGCTCGAGGCAGGCGATGAGCGCCCGGAGCCCCTCGTCCACCTCGTCGGGGTCGGCGGCGGCGATCACCCCGAGGATCTCGCCGGACAGCGCCCCGCTGGCGTGGGCCGCGCCGGCGTAGAAGGAGCGGGCGAAGACCACGTCGACGGGCGCGTGCTTGGTGCACTCGTCGAGGGCGACGTAGGTGGGATCGTCCTGGTCGCAGGTGATGAGGCCCAGGGAGCGGTGCCGCTCCGGATCGGCGCCGTAGGCGCGCAGGAGCGCCGGGTCGGCGCCGGGAATGCGCCGCACGCTCAGCACGCGCGGGGGAATCGGTTCGAGGATCACGGGCGATCTCCTTCGTCGCCGACGTGCACGAGCTTCTCGCGGACCTGCGGCGCCCGGTAGCCCCCGGCGGCGAGCTCGCCGAGGTCGCCGGCCAGCTCCGAGAGGTCGAGGCCCACCCCGGAGGTGCCCTGCCGGATCATCGCCGCGGCCAGGCGCGCGAGGCGCCGGCCCGCGACCTCGGGCGGGGTGCCGCGGGCGTGGATGTTGCTCATCATGTTGCGGTCGGAGTCGGTGAGGCCCAGGCGCGGGGCGTGGACGAGGTAGGCGCTGAGCCCGTCGCCGGTGCCGAGGCCCGGGCGCTCGCCGAGGAGGATCGCCGCGACGCGCGCGCGCACCTCCTGGCCGATCTCGTCCTCGATCCAGACGCGGGCGAAGCGCACGCACACCGGCGTGCCCACGCTGAGGCCCTCGGCCTCGCAGCCCTCGACGAAGGCCCGGAGCAGCGCCGGGCCGGCCTCCATGCAGGCCCGCGCGCTGAGCCCGTCAGCGAGGATCGGCTGGACGTCGACATCGTGGCGGGCCTCGGCCCGCAGCAGCTCGAGGGACTCGGGGTCCAGGCGGCGCCCGAGGTCCGGGCGCAGCAGGAACTCGCGGTGATCGCGCACCCGGGAGCGGAGCGGCAGGCAGCCGTGGGCCTCGGCCCAGTCCTCCGGGAGCACCTCGGCCACCGCCCCGTGGGCGACGGCGAGCTCGGCCTGGAACTGGAGCACCACGTCGGTGGCGTAGCGGGTGCCCACCCGGCCGATGCCCACCAGCGCCGTGGTGTGGGCGGCGGCCTCCCGGGCGTAGCGGCCGCGGGTGCGGGGGGTGGGAAAGACCCTGT
>WGAH01000526.1 GCA_015489145.1 Deltaproteobacteria bacterium | reverse complement strand
GTCAGGCACGGCTACCTGGAGCGGGAGCGCCTGCCGATCCGGTACGGAAGCCGCAGCCGCAAGCGCTACGTGGTCGCCGGCGAGCCGGTCCACCCGACGGGCAGGCACTTCGTCAACCCCGCCGAGATCGCGCCGGGGATCTGGGTGGAGACGAACAAGAGCCAGGAGCGCATGGCCCGCGAGCTTCGCCTGGCCTTCGAGGACTTCGGGGTGGAAGCCGAGCTGTTGTGGCGACCCTGACGGCGACCGGGATCGGCGTCTGGCGCCACGCTGCGCGGCGGAACCACGCGGAAGCGAGCCCGGTGGGGCACCTTTTTCCCTGAAGAATAGCGCCGCGCGGGGTGCATGACCATGACCGGTCCCTCCATCGACGAAAGCCAGGATCCGGCGCGCCGGCATCGACCCGGTGCCGGCCGACCGGCGGTCGGCGGGTGGGCGGATGTCCGGAGCCTTGCGGGGTGGGCTGCCAAGGCGCTCGTCACCTGGATGTTCGTCGCCCTGCTCGTCGCGGAGACGGTGGATTTCGGCCTGTCGGCGGCTCGAGGATCCGACGTGTCCGTTCACCCGCGATCGTTCGACGGGGTCACCCAACCGACGAACAGCATTCCGGCGATCGACCTGTTCGTGCTGTTTCTCGGCGTTTCCATCGCGAGCGTGTACGCCCTGTTCCAACGGACGAGGCGGGACTGGCGCGCGCTCGTCCGGCAGCATCCTCGGGTGGTGCTGGTCCCGCGCGCCATCCTGGCGAGAATGTTCCGTTGACCCCGAGCCGCTTCCAGCACACCGTCTGCCCGGGCGAACCTGGCCTTCCTCTCACAAAGGGCGTCCGGCCTGCCCGAGCAGGGCCCCGCCGATGAAGGCGGCCGCGTAGCCGAGGAGCCCGAGCGCCATCAGGGGCGGCGCGAAGGGGCGCTCGACCTCCTCGCCGTACCGGAGCTGCCGCGCGCGCACGACCGCGCCCTGCACCGCGCCGAAGGCGACGGCGCCCCAGGACCGCGGCCCCCCGGCGAGCAGCCGCGGCAGCAGGGGCGCGGCCAGCCACAAGACGCCGATCAAGGCGAGCAGCAGCACGCCTACGCCGGCCGCCGACTCCTTTCCACGATCCCTTCGGAACACGCCGAGGCCCATCGCCACCGCGCCGAGCCCGATGGCGCCGCCCTCGACGAGCCAGGTGCGGAGGGCCAGGCCCCGAACGGTCCCCCGGCCTCCCGCCAACGCGAAGACGGGCCCGTCGATCACCATGAGCAGGCCCCACAGGGCGTGGCTCGGCCGCGGCGTCAGCGCCAGGACCGCGTAGAGGTAGAGACCCGCGGCGAAGGCGCCCACGACGAACAGCGTCATCGGCGGCTCGGTGGCGCACTGGCTCATCACGACCAGCGTGGTCGCGGGAAGGAGCGCCACCAGCCACCCGCGGTGCAGGCGATCCAGGGCGTCGACCAGCCCCGGCCGCCCGGCGTCGTCGCCCGGCCGCGACGGCCTCATCGAGCCTCCCGAGCCGGGTGTTCCGCGATCGACCCGATGCTCCCCACCCGCTCCCCCTCACCGGGCGATCACCGCGCCGACCACCTTGTCGAGCACGAGGTCGGTGCCGTCGTAATCGTCGGTGGCCTCGGGGTCGCCGGCGCGGGTGTTCGTCGTGATCACCACCACCATGTCCTCGTCGGGCAGCACGTAGACGAGCTGCCCCCCGTAGCCCCAGGCGATGTCCATGCGCGCCTCGCCCGGCCGCCAGAGCCAGAAGTCGTAGCCGTAGAACCAGCGGCCCCCCACGCCGACCTGCTCCTCGGTCGCCTCGGCGACCCAGTCGGCCGGCACCACCGGCTCGCCGTCCACCGCGCCGTCGTCGAGGACGAGCTGGCCGAAGGCCGCGAGCTCCCGCGGGGTCATCGTCACGTCGAAGCCGCCGGTGAACCAGCCCTGCGGGTCGCGGCCCCAGCGCTCCACCTCCACGCCGATCGCGTCGAAGATGCGGTCGTGGGCGTAGTCGCAGAGACTCTCGCCCGCGGCGGCGGCGATGGCGGCGCCGAGGAGGTGCGACTGGGCGGTGGCGTAGTTGAACCGCGTGCCCGGATCGTCGGCCAGGGGCAACGCGACGATGGCCGCCAGCCAGTCGGGCTCCTCCTGGATCGCGTACTCGGTGACGTCCTCCTCCCAGGCAAAGCCGGCGGTCATCGTGAGCAGGTGGCGCACCGTGATCCCCCGCTTCGCCTCGTCGGCCCCGGCGAACAGCTCCGGCAGCAGCTCGGCCACGGGCTGGTCGGGATCGAGCAGGCCTTCTCCGGCGGCGACGCCCGCCAGCAGGCCCACCACGCTCTTGGAGGCCGAGTGCACCGCGTTGGCGTCGGTGGCCGAGGCCCCGTGGAAGTAGCGCTCGAACACCAGGCGCCCGTGGCGCATCACCAGGAAGGACCAGGTGAAGGGCAAGTCCCGCAGCTCGGCGGCGGCCTCGTCGAGAAGCGCGGCGTCCAGCCCCTCGTCGGCCGGGTCCGCTTCCGGGAGGGCCGGCGGTTCGCCCGTCTCGGGCAGGGTGTCGTTGGCCTCGTAGAAGGTCGGCGGGTCGGCCGGAGGGGTGGCGATGGCCTCGCAGGCGGCGCTCACGGCGATCCCGGGCGCCGCCGCCGTGTCCTCGGTGCCGCCGGTCTCGCCGGTCCCGGCCCCGGCGCAGGCCGCCAGCCACCACCACATGGGCACCTCCGCCGCCGAGCATAGCCGAGCGGGGTGCCGCGGAACGGGAGCCCTCGAACGAGGCCCCGGATCACTCGCCGCCGGCGTCGGCGCACACCGCGAGGGCGATGCCGAGGAGCAGCCAGGCCAGCGGCATGTGGAGCAGGTTGAGGGTGGCCGCCATCAGCGCGTAGGCGCCGAGCCCGAGGGCCGCGCCCCCCACGCGCCGCCGGTGCCGGCCGTCGGGAGCCGCCCGCCAGGCGAGCAGGAAGGTCCGCGCGACGAGGAGGCCCACCAGGCCCAGCGCCAGCAGGCCGACGATGCCCGACTCGCTGGCGACCTGGAGGTAGGTGTTGTGGGTGACCTTGAGCTGCCCGTCGCCGGCCACGATGTCGCTCTCGGGCGCGAAGTTGCCGGCCCCCACGCCGAGGACCGGGTTCTCGACGAACAGCTCGTAGGCCCGTGCCTGGAGGGCGTACCGCATCTCCAGGCTGCCCTCGCCGATCCAGGGGCCGGACTTCGCGGCCGAGACCAGGGTCGAGAGCCGCTCGAAGACCCGGTCGAGGTCGACGAGGAGCGGTGCGAGGGGGAGCGCCAGGCCGGCGCCGGCCAGCAGCAGGCCCGGGCGCCGGCGAAACAGCAGCAGGACGCCGGGTGAGAGGGCGAGCAGCGTGACGAAGGCGGCGCGGGAGGCCGTGCGGAGGATCGCGACGGGGAGCAGGGCCACGAGGAGCAGGGCGAGACCGCGCCCCCAGCGGGACGGGTCGTCGACGAGGCCGCCGACGAGCAGCGGCGTGAGCATGAGCACCACCGTGGCCCAGAAATTCGCGTCGCCGAAGGTGCCCGAGGCGCGGAGCTGGTCGTCGGGAGCCGCCAGGCCGGTGGCGAAGGCGAGGAGCGCCAGCACCCCGAGCACCCGGTAGAGGGGCTGGAGGTCTTCGCCGCTCAGCGCCGTGCGGACCAGCGCCACCAGCACCGTGAGCAGGGCCGCGGGAATCAGCTCGTGCAGGCCGCGCAGGCGCACCTCGGGGGCGAACAGGACGCTCAGGCCCGTGGCGAAGGTGAGCACGAGCAGCCCGGTCAGCACCGGGTGCCAGCGCACGAGCGGTTTTCGCCGGGCGACGGCGTGCGCCGTCCACAGCACCAGGGCCAGGGCGACGACGAGCTTCGAGGGCGTCACCGGGATGGTGGCGACGGCGATGCCGGTGTCGGCGAGGGCGGCGAAGACGACGGTGCCGAAGATCAGCGCCACCAGCACGGTGGGGCGGGCGAAGGCCAGGGCGAGCACGACCCCGGCCGCGAACAGCCCGGCGGCGGCGAGGGGGGAGAAGCCGGCCAGCGCCCCGAGCAGCGCCCCCACCACGGCGACGCCGATCCCCCAGCGGGGTTGCGGGC
>WGAH01000525.1 GCA_015489145.1 Deltaproteobacteria bacterium | reverse complement strand
GCCCCCGCCGGTCTTCGGCGCGGTGAACTTCACCAGGGCCACGCCCAGGAGCGCGAAGAAGGCGACCGCCAGGGCGATCTGCCAGGCGGGACGCGCCTCGGCGGGAGCCTGCCGCGCCGCCGCCTCGGCCTCGCCGGCCTCCTCGCCGGCCTCCTCGGCGGCCGGCTCCAGCTCGTCGAGGGCGCGGGCCACCTCGGCGGCCTCGGCGATGAGACGCTCGCGCTCGGCGGCGAGTTCCTCGTCGCTGAGCTGGCCGCGGTCGGCGTCCAGCGCCCGGATGCGCTCGAGCAGCGACTCCTTGCGGGCGAGCAGGTCGTCGCGCCGGGTGCGGAGCGCCTCGACGTCGAACTGGTCGGCGCCGGAGCGCAGCGACAGGTACAGGCCCACCACCATGCCGGTCGCCATCACGACGACGGGCGGGCCCCAGGTCTCGAAGCTCATGCGTCCCTCCCGTCGTCGGTCTCGCCCAGCTCCGCCAGGATGCGGGCGCGGTAGGGGTCGTCGGCGGCCGGCGGCTCGCGCCTCGGGGCCGGCTCGGTCGGCGCCGAGGACGCCCCGCGCACCCGGACGACGACCACCCCGAGACCGACGAGCACCGCCAGGCCGGGGCCGACGTAGATCAGCCAGCTCACGCCGTGGGCCTTGGGCTCCAGGACGATCCACTCGCCGTAGCGGTCGATGAAGTAGTCGGTGATCTGCTGCTCGGAATAGCCGGCGGCCACCAGCTCCCGAATGCGCTCGCGAAAGGCGATGGCGGCCTCGCTGCGGGACTCGGCCACGCTCTCGCCCTGGCACACCGGGCAGCGCATCTTGCGCGCGATCTCGTAGGTGCGCTGGTCGACGACGGCGGTGTCCGGCGGCGCGTAGGCCGGCGGCTCGTCCATGTGCGTCGGCTGCTTGAGCTGCTCGGTGATGTCGGTGATCAGCGGCCCGCCGGCCCAGGCCGGCGAGGCGATGAGGAGGGCCGCGAAGGCCAGCCAGGCGGAGAACAGGATGAAGCGCGTCACAGCATGGGCTCCAGCAGGGCGGCGAGCTCGCCGAAGGAGACGGGACCGATGAACTTCCGCACGATGGTGCCGTTCGCGTCGATCACGTAGGTCTCGGGCACGCCGGCCACCCCGTAGTCGATGGCGGTGCGGTCGCCCTCGTCGACCAGGGTGGGGAAGGCCTGGCCGTGGGTCGCGAGGAAGTCCCGGGCCTTGTCGGCCTCGTCGCCGTAGAGCACGCCGTAGAAGGCGACCCCCCGCGGGCCGTAGACCTCGGCGGCCTTGAGCAGGTGCGGGTGCTCCTGCCGGCAGGGGCTGCACCAGGTGGCCCAGTAGTTGATCACGACGGGGTGGCCCGCCTCGTCGGAGAGCCGGTGGGGCTGCCCGTCGAGGTCGAGGAGGGTGAAGTCCGGCGCCTTGCGCCCCTCCAGCGCGTTGGAGACGCCGCGGGGGTCCTTGCCGAAGCCGCTCGCCAGCACGGCGACCAGGGGCACGACGATGACCGCGCCCACCGCCAGGATCTTCCAGTTCACGGAAACCTCCTACCGGCCGGTCTCGGCCGCGGCACCGGCCGGGACCCGCGCCGCCGCCGGAACGCGCCGCCGCCGCGGCCACAGGGCCACGAGGGTGCCGAGCACCATCACCCCGCCGCCGAACCACAGCCACCACACCAGCGGCCGCACCAGCACGTCCACCGAGGCGGTCTGGTCGTCCATGTCGAGGTTGACCAGGCTGACGTAGAGGTCCTCGTCGAGGCGGGAGCGCACCGCCGGGGTGCCGATGGGCTGGCCCATGCGCCGGTAGATGTTGAGGCGCGGCTCGACCACGCCGGCGGGTCGGCCGTCGCGCTGCACCGCGAAGGAGGCGATCTTGAGCAGGCGGTAGCCCTGGTCCTCGACGCGGGCCCCCTGGTAGGTGAGCGTCACGTCGCCGACCTGCTCGGCCTGCCCCGGGCGGAAGGTGAGGGTGGCCCGGCTGGTGTAGGCCATCGCGGCGGCGTGGGCGACGACGATCATGATCACGCCGATGTGGACGACGTAGCCGCCGTAGCGCCGGCGGGCCCGCGTCACGACGCCGGCGATGGCGGCGGCCATGGACTCGCCGCGGGCGCGGGCGCGCACCCGCGCGGGAATCCAGAATTCCTGGAGCGTCTCGACGAGCGCCATCGCCGCGATGCCGAAGGTGGCGAGGGGCCAGGCGCCGTCGAGCCCGAGCGCCAGGCAGGCGCCCACGGTCACGAGGCCGACGGCGGCGGGCACCACCAGCCGCCGCAGGAGCTGCCCCGGCTCGCTGCGCCCCCAGGGAAGCGCCGGGCCGATCGCCATCAGGAACACGATGATCAGCCCGAGCGGGGCGCCGAAGCGGTTGAAGTAGGGCTCGCCCACGCTGACCTGCTTGCCGGTGAGCGACTCGTTGACCAGCGGGAACACGGTGCCGAGGAGCACCGTGAAGGTGAAGGCGGTGAACAGCAGGTTGTTGAGCAGGAACCCCGTCTCGCGGGAGGCCGGGCCGCCGAGCCCCTCGCGCCCCGGCGCCAGGGCGTCGACCCGGGCGGCGAGGAGCAGCACCGAGAAGACGAGCGCGATGGCGAGGAAGGCGAGGAAGACCGGCCCGATGGGCGACTGGGTGAAGGCGTGCACCGAGTTGAACACGCCGGAGCGCGTCATGAAGGTGCCGAGGATCGTGAGCAGGAAGGTGGCGAGCACCAGGGTGAGCGACCAGCCCTTGAGCTGGTCCTTGCGCTCGGTGACGATGATCGAGTGGACGAAGGCGGTGGCGGTGAGCCAGGGCAGGAAGCTGGCGTTCTCGACCGGGTCCCAGGCCCACCAGCCGCCCCAGCCCAGCACCTCGTAGGACCACCAGCCGCCGAGCACGATGCCCACGGTGAGGAAACCCCAGGGCACGAGCATCCAGCGGCGCAGGGAGCGGATCCAGGCGGCGTCGGTGCGGGCGGCGAACAGGGTGGTGGCGCCCATGGCGAAGGGGATCGTCATGCCGACGAAGCCCAGGTAGAGGGCGGGCGGGTGGATGACCATCAGGATGTGGTTCTGGAGCAGCGGGTTGGGCCCGGGCCCGTCGGCGGGCACGGGGCTCACCGGCTCGAAGGGGTTGGCGACCCCCGCCACGAGGAAGGCGAAGAACATGCCCACGACGTGCGCCACCCCCAGCGCCCAGGGCTGGTGGTCGATGGCGGCGTGGCGGGTGCTCCAGGCGAAGGCGGCGAGGTAGACGCCGAGGATGAAGGCCCACAGCAGGATGGAGCCGTTGAGCGAGGACCACAGGCTGACGATGGTGACCCAGGTGGGCGAGGAGCGGCTGCCGACCTCGGCGACGTAGCTCACGCTGAAGTCGTGGGTGAGCAGCGCGTACTCCATCGCCAGGGTGGCGACGACGACCGCGGCGGCGCCGGCCCAGGCCATCCAGCGCGACCAGCGCAGGGCGTCGCGGCTGCGGCGAATCGCCGCCATGAAGCCGGTGACCGCCCCCGCGGAGAAGGCCGCCAGCGCGGCGAGGATGGCCGTGCGGCCGACGAGGGAGATCACTGGTCCTCCAGCATGGACTTGTACATGTCCTCGACGCTCTCGCCTTCCTTGGGCGGCTTGTACTCGTTGGAGTGCTTGACCATGAGGCGGTCGGACTTGAAGACCCCCTCGGGGGTCATCGTGCCCTCGACCACCACGCCGATGCCCTCGCGGAACATCTGCGGGGGCGCGCCGGTCGCGATCACGTCCACGGTGTTCTTGCCGTCGGTGACGGTGAAGCGCAGCGACTGGCTGTCGGGCTGCCAGTTGACGGTGCCCTTCTGCACCATGCCGCCGAGGCGGATCGTCGCGCCGACCGCCTTGTCGCCGGCGTCGCGGAGCTGGGTGGGGTCCCAGTAGTAGACGAGGTTCTCGCCCATGTTGCTCGTCGCGACGAAGCCGAGGGCTCCGAACGCGAGCAGCAGGGCGACGACGAGGAACAGGCGGCGCCTGGTGGTGGGCTTCATCGATCTCCTCCCCGGGCACGCAGGAAGACGGAGGCGGTGTAGAAGGCGAAGACGGCCCAGGTGACGCCGTAGACCACCCAGACGTATCCCCAGCCGCCGTGGATGACGCCGGAACCGATGCCGTTCATCCGCGCACCTCCTGCCCGCCGGAAGCGGGCTCGTCGGAAAGCTCGATCTGGTCGGGCAAGTCGGGCAGGTCCGGCGCCGCGTCCTCGCGCTCGTAGTGCTCGCGGGCGATGCGCCAGCGGGCGATCACCAGGGCCAGTCCGAGGAACATGGTGCCGAAGATCGAGATCACCAGCGGCTGCCACATCAGCTTGCTGACCGTCTGCGGCGTGGACTGGGCCTGGTGCAGCGAGTTCCACCAGCGCACCGAGAAGTAGACGATGGGCACGTCGGCGAAGGCGACGATGGTGGCGACCGCCGACAGGGTGAGGCGGCGCTCGGGCACCTCGATGACGTGGCGCAGCAGGAGCACCACGCCGAACAGCACGAGCAGGATGGCCGAGGTGGTGAGCCGCGGGTCCCAGGTCCAGTAGACGCCCCAGGTGGGCTTGGCCCACACGGCCCCCTGCACGAGCAGCAGGGCGGTGAACACGACGCCCACCTCGGCGCTGGCCTCGATGAGGGCGTCCCAGCCCATGCGGCCGGTCCACAGGCCGCCGAGGGCGGCGACGAAGGCGATGGTGAACACGACCATCGCCGTCCAGGCCGTCGGGACGTGGACGTAGAGGATGCGGCCGGTCTCGCCCATCGCGGCCTCGGAGGGCGCGACGAACAGGCCCATGCCGTGCCCGACGACGATGAGGGCGAGGCCCAGGACGAGGAGCAGGTAGGCGGATTTCATTGCTCGATCACCCTCCCGAAGAGGATCCCGCACACCGACCAGTAGAGGACGTCGAAGCAGGCGAGCAGCGCCAGCCAGGACGTGAACTCGGCCTCCGACAGGCTCGGGCGCACGATGAGGGTCGTGGCCTTGACCGCCGCGAGCAGGCAGGGAACGACCAGCGGGAACAGGAGCAGGGGCAGGAGGAGCTGCCGGGCGTGCAGGCGGGCGGTGAGCGCCGCGTACAGCGTGCCCGGGGCGGCGAGGCCCGCGGCGCCCAGGGCCACGACGGAGACGAGCTGCCCGAGACGGTGGCCCCCGCCCACCTCGCCGTGGAGCTGCACCCCGTAGAGCGCGTAGACCGCCGGCACGGCGACCGCCGCGAGGATGGCGAGCTGCACGGCGTTGGCCAGGGCCTTGGCGTAGAACATGCGGGTGGCGGAGGCCGGGGCCAGGATGAGGGTCTCGATGGCGCCGTCCTCGACCTCGACCTGGAAGGAGCGGGCGAGCAGCAGCGTGGACGACAGCAGCAGCGACATCCACAGGTAGGCGCCGGCGTGCAGGCTCATCGTCTTCGTGTCGGGACCGATGGCGAAGCTGAAGAGCAGCAGGAGCGTGAGGGCGAAGCAGGCGAGCGCGAAGCCGTGGGAGCGCGACCGCCACTCGATGAGGAGGTCCTTGCGGAACAGGTGGAGGAGCTCGCTCACGGCGCGCCTCCCGCCGCCGCGGCCAGGGGCGCCTGCACGGCCTTCCAGGCCATCCAGGCCTGGTGGGCGGGCCCCGTCCAGCGCGGCAGGCCGGCGTCCATGAGCAGGGCGCGGTCGCACAGCGCGGCGGCGCGCTCGACCTGGTGGGAGGCGACGATCACCGTGCCCTCGAGGCCGCGGACGAGGGCGGCGACGTCCTCCATGCCGGCGGGGTCGAGGGCGGCGAAGGGCTCGTCGAGGAAGACGAGCTCCGGGCGCTGCACGATGACGGCGGCCAGGGCCAGGCGCTTCCGCATTCCCATCGAGAACGCGCGCACCGGGTCGGGGCGGTCCTCGAGGCCCACCCGGTCGAGGACGGCGCCGAGGTCGGCGTCCGGGTGGCCGGCGAGGCGGGCGAGGACGCGCAGGTTGTCGCGGGCGGTGAGGTCCTCGTAGAAACCGGTGCGGTGGCTGAGCAGGGCGAGGCGACGCCGGGCGGCGGCGAGGTCCTCGCGGGGGTCCTGCCCGAAGAGGCGCAGGCGACCGAGCGAGGGGGAGATCGCCGTCGCCAGCGCCCGCAGCAGGGTGGTCTTGCCCGAACCGTTGGCCCCGAGGATGAGCCAGCGCTCGGAGCGGCGCACGGTGAGGTCGACCCGGGCGAAGGCCCATCGCTTGCCGAAGCGGCGGGACAGGCCCCGCGCCTCCACGACGACCTCGCCCGACGGCGCGGAGGCGTCGCCGGCTTCGGAGCGGGAGATGGCGGGGGTGCCGGACATGGAACGGCGCTCCTAACGCGCCCCGGGAAGGGTCCAACCGCGGCGCCCGGGGCGGGGGTCTTCTCGCGCGCGGTTCGTCACTTAGCCGCACCCGGCCGCGGTGGCAGGCCGGCCGGGGGGCGGCGGGGCGACATCGGACCGAAAGCTGATGCAGGTCTGCACACCCGACCGCGAATCGCCTCCGGGTCGGATGCCGACCCGGGGACGAGCGCCCCCCGCGGGTTAGGGCGGGCCGTTCCCGCGAGGCCCCATGTCGCCCGTCGTCCACGCCCTGCCGGCCATCCCCCGCGAGCTCTACCCCTTCCAGGGGCGGCACATCGACGTGAACGGCCATCGCGTGCACGTCCTCGACGAAGGCCGCGGGCCCGCCGTCCTCATGGTCCACGGCAACCCGACCTGGTCCTTCTACTGGCGGCGCCTCGTCCTCGCCCTGCGCGACGACCACCGGGTGATCGCCCCCGACCACGTCGGCTGCGGCCTGTCCGACAAGCCGCCGCCCGAGGCCTACCCCTACACCCTGCGGCGGCGGGTGGACGACCTCGAGGCGATGGTGGAGGCCCTGGCCCCCGAGGGTCCCCTCACCCTGGTCCTGCACGACTGGGGCGGCATGATCGGCATGGCCTGGGCCGCGCGCCACCCCGAGCGCGTCGGGCGGCTGGTGCTGCTCAACACGGCGGCCTTCCCCCTTCCGCCCGAAAAACCCCTGCCCTTCACCCTGCGCCTCGTCCGCGACACCGCCCTGGGCGCCTGGCTCGTGACCCGCCTCAACGCCTTCGCCCGGGGAGCCGTGCACCTCGCGGTGACCCGGCGCCTGCCCCGCGACGTGGCCCGCGCCTACCTCGCGCCCTACGACAGCCCCGCGAACCGCGTCGCCACCCTGCGCTTCGTGCAGGACATCCCGCTGGGCCCCGGCGACCCGGGCTACGAGATCGTCGCCGAGACCGAGGCCGCCCTGGCGCGCTTTCGCGACACGCCGACGCTGATCTGCTGGGGCGAGCGCGACTTCGTGTTCGACGAGGCCTTCCTGCGGGGCTGGCGGGAGCGCCTGCCCGGCGCCGAGGTCCACCGCTTCCCCCGGGCCGGCCACTACGTCCTCGAGGACGCCCACGAGCTGATCGTGCCGCTGGTGCGCGAGTGGCTGGCCGACACCGCCCCGCGCCCGCCCGGGAGCGGCGCGTGAAGCCCCCCTGGGAGGAGCCCGTCCGCCACGTCGCCGACTTCCTGACGGCGGTGGCCCGGCGCCGGCCGTGGGCCCCGGCGATCATCGCCCCCGCCGGCCGCGACGCCGCCGGCCGCCTCCGCACGGTGCAGCTCAACTACCGGCAGCTCGACGAGGACTCCGACGCCATCGCCCGGGGGCTGGTGCGCGCCGGCCTCGTCCCGGGCACGCGCACCGCGCTGATGGTGCGCCCGGGGCTGGACCTGTTCAGCCTCGTCTTCGGGCTGTTCAAGGCGGGAATCGTTCCGGTGCTGGTCGATCCCGGCCTCGGGACGCGCAACATCGGCCAGTGCCTTCGCGAGGCCGACGTCGAGGCCTTCATCGGCGTGCCCGCCGCCCACGCCGCCCGCATCGCCCTCGGCTGGCGCCCGCCGGGGCTGCGCCACCTCGTCACCGTCGGCCGGCGCTGGGCCTGGGGAGGCATCACCCTGGACGCCGTGCGCCGACTCGGGGCCGAGGCCGGCGGCGAGGCGCTCCCCTCCCCCGAGCCCGAGGACGTCGCCGCCATCCTGTTCACGAGCGGCAGCACCGGCCCGCCCAAGGGAGCCGTCTACCGCCACGGCAACTTCGTCGCCCAGGTGCGGGCCATCGGCCGGGAGATCGGCGTGGGCGAGGCGGAGGTGGACCTGCCCACCTTCCCGCTGTTCGCCCTCTTCGACCCGGCGCTCGGCATGACCACCGTCGTGCCCGACATGGACCCGACCCGGCCCGCCGAGGCCGACCCGCGCAAGCTGGTGGAGGCGATCCGCACCTTCGGCGTGACCACGATGTTCGGCTCGCCGGCCCTCCTCGAGACCCTGAGCCGGTACGGGGCCGCCGAGGGCGTGAAGCTGCCCTCGCTGCGGCGGGTGATCTCGGCGGGCGCGCCGGTGCGGCCGGCGGTGATCGAGCGGGTGCTCGGCATGCTCGAGCCCGGAGCGCGGGTCCTCACGCCCTACGGGGCCACCGAGAGCCTGCCCGTCGCCTTCATCGACAGCGACGAGATCCTCGGCGAGACCGCCGCCGCGACCGCCGCCGGGGCCGGGGTCTGCGTCGGCCGGCCGGTGCCCGAGGCCGCGGTGCGGGTGATCCGCATCGAGGACGGGCCGGTGGCGGCCTGGTCCGACGACCTGCGCGTGCCCGACGGGGAGGTGGGCGAGATCACCGTGCGCGGTCCCATGGTCACCACCCACTACGCGAACCGCCCCGAGGCCACCGCCTCCGCCAAGATCGACGAGGACGGCGCCGTCGTGCACCGCATGGGCGACGTCGGCTACCTCGACGCGCGGGGGCGGCTGTGGTTCTGCGGGCGCAAGGCCCACCGCGTCCGCACCCGCGACGGCGAGACGCTGTTCACCGTGCCCTGCGAGGCGATCTTCGACGCCCACCCGGCGGTGTTCCGCTCGGCGCTGGTCGGGGTGGCCGGCGAGCCCGTGATCTGCGTCGAGCTGGAGGCCGAGGCCCGGGGCGCCGACCGCGACGCCCTGTTCGCCGAGCTGCGGGCCCTGGCCGAGGCGCACCCCCACACCCGGGCGATCCGGCGCTTCCTCGTGCACCCGGGCTTTCCGGTGGACGTGCGCCACAACGCCAAGATCCGGCGGGAGGACCTGGCGGCGTGGGCGGCGGGGAGGCCGCGGTGAAGGTGCTGGTCACCGGCGGCGGCGGCTTCCTCGGCCGGGCCATCGCGCGGCGCCTCCTCGACCGGGGCGACGCGGTTCGCAGCCTGACGCGCAGCCCGCAACCCGAGCTGGCCGCCTGGGGGGTCGAGGTCCACACCGGCGACGTCGGCGACGCCGAGGCGGTGCGCCGGGCGGTGGCCGGGGTGGACGCGGTGGTGCACACGGCGGCGCTGGCGGCCTCCTGGGGCCCGCGGGAGGCCTTCGAGCGCACCAACGTCGCGGGCACGCGCCACGTCGTCGAGGCCTGCCGGGCCGAGGGGGTGCGACGGCTGGTGCACACGAGCACCCCGAGCGTCGTCCACGCCGGCGGTTCCATCGAGGGGGGCGACGAGTCGCTGCCGATCGCCGAGCGATTCGACGCGGCCTACCCCGAGACCAAGGCCCGCGCCGAGCGAATCGTGCGGGAAGCCAACGGGCCGGAGCTGGCGACGGTGGCCCTGCGGCCCCACCTGGTGTGGGGGCCCGGCGACACCAACCTCGTGCCGCGCATCCTCGAGCGCGCCCGGGCGGGGCGGCTGTTCCTCGTCGGGGGCGGCCGGCACCTCGTCGACACGACCTACATCGACAACGCCGCCGACGCGCACCTCGCGGCCCTCGACCGCCTCGGCCCCGGCGCCGCCTGCGCCGGCCGCGCCTACTTCGTCAGCAACGGCGAGCCGGTGCCCCAGGCCGAGATCATCGGCGGCATCCTCGAAGCGGCCGGGCTGCCCCCCGAGCGGCCCTCGATGCCGCTCGGCGTGGCGGTGGCCGCCGGCGCCCTGTTCGAGCTCCTGTGGACGGTGCTGCGGCGCGACGACGAGCCGCCGATGACCCGCTTCGTCGCCCGCCAGCTCGGCACCGCCCACCACTTCGACATCTCCGCCGCCCGCCGCGACCTCGGCTGGGAGCCGCGGGTGTCGCTCGCCGAGGGGCTGGCGCGCCTGCGGGCGGCGCTGCGGGG
>WGAH01000524.1 GCA_015489145.1 Deltaproteobacteria bacterium | reverse complement strand
CCTCGCTGCTGCCCATCGACGACCAGGACGGCGACGGCGCCCCCGACCTCCTCGTCGGCGGGCGCTGCGCCGGCGAGGCCCGCCTGTTCAGCGGCGCCGGCGAGAACCTCGTCCCCGGCGAGGACGACCTCGCCACCTTCACCGGCCCCTCCGGCGAGAGCCGCTTCGGCCACACCTTCGCCGCCGGCGACTTCGACGGTGACGGCGTCCTCGACGTCGCCATCGGCGCGCCGGAATCGGAAGGTATCACCGAGGCCCTCGGTTTCGTCTCGGTGTTCTCCGGCCCCTTCAGTGGCACCCGCGACAGCGAGGCCGCCGACGCCGAGGTGCGGGCGACGGAAACCGATGCAGCCAGCCCCTACATCCTCCTCGGGGGCAGCCTCGGCACCGGCGACCTCGACGGCGATGGCTTCGACGACCTCGTCGTTGGCGCCTACGACCGGAGCATCGCCAACCACGTTTCGGGCGAAGGCAGCGCCTTCGTGTACTTCGGGCCGTTTTCCGGCGCCCTCGGCATTCCCGACGCCGATGTCAGCATCCTCGGGGAGAACGACACCGAGTGCCTCGGCGGCGACCTGGACGCCGGCCACGACCTCGACGGCGACGGGCAGGACGACCTGCTCCTCGGCAACGGCTTCCTCGAGATCAACGGTGCCAGCTCGTGGGTGTCGGGCTCGACGAAGCACCACGCCTGGCTCTTCGCCGGGCCGCTGTCCGCCGGCACGATCCTCGCCTCGGAGGCCGACCTCACCTGGTTCGTCGACACCGACCTGTTCGGCATCCAGGCCCGGGTCGCCGGCGACACCGACGGCGACGGCAGCCCCGAGGTGCTCCTCGGTGCGCAGGGCACCGCCTACCTCTTCGACCTCTCGGCCGGGGGGTATTGAGGGTGCACGGCGCGGTCGGGGTAGACGCGGCATCCTGCCGCGTCTACCTCTCCACCTCCAGGGCCGGCGCTTCTCGGTCGCCCCCTTGCCGGGGGCTTGCCTTTCGCTCAGGATTGCCTACGGTTGCGGTGAACCCCTCGCGAGGAGGTTGCCATGGGCGCGAGGATGGCGGTGATGGTGCTGGGGCTCGGGCTGGCGACGGCGGCCCGGGCCGACGAGGACGCGCAGAACGCGGCCGAGCCGCCGGCGGACTCGACGGCGGAGGAGCCGCGGGGAACGCCGGCGCCCCCGCCGCCTCCCGAGCGGCCCCTGGCGCTGCCGGGCGCGCCGCGTCGACCGGGCCAGGGACCCGGCGCGGGCGGGCCTCGCGGGGGGCCGCCGCCGGCCCGGGGCGGCATGGACGTCGATCACTACAAGGCCCTGCGCCAATACCAGCGCAAGCGCCTCGCGATCCGGGGCGAGACGCGCCGCGAGCCGGGCACGACCTACGTCTTCGGCACCGGCGGCGGCTACTGGCGCTGGGGCGGCTGGCACACGGCGACGGTGGTCCACGACCCGGGCACGATCACCCGCACCTGGGGCGTCTACCGCGGCCCGGAGCGCCTCGACGTGCCCACCTTCCTCCAGATGGTGGGGCAACAGGACCTCGCCGACGACGTGTCGCGCCGGGTGCGCCGGGCCCGCACCGCCGGCAAGGTGTGGCTCACCGGGGCCGGCATCGGCGCGGCCGGTCTCGTGGCGGGCATCGTCGGCACGAGCCTGGCCGACACCGCCGACGAGGTGCAGACCTGGAGCTCGGTGACGCTCGGCGGCTCGCTGCTCGCGGTGGGCGGGCTGGTCGGCGCCACCTTCCCGATGGGCAAGGCCAACCGGCTGGCGGCCGACCCGGCGGCGTCGGTGAGCTGGTCGGAGGCCCAGGACTGGGTGGACGCCTACAACGACCAGCTCCGCGAGGAACTCGGCCTCAGCCCCGAGGAGGCCTGGCGCATCGAGAGCCGCGGCGGCCGCGACCGCTGATCCGCCGGTTCAGTCCTCGTCGAGGCCGAGCACCGGCACGAAGGACCAGGGGATCTCGGCCTCGGGGTCGGAGCCGTCCGCCGTGATGACGATGGCGCCGGACACCTCGGTGTCGCGCTCGCCACCCTCGGCGCTGTAGGCGCACGCGCCGACGGGGATCGCGTAGGTCTGACCCGGGTCGAGGGGGGGCAGCTCGGCGGGCATGCGGTCGGCGGCGAAGCCGGGGGCGCAGAGGTGGTCGAAGTCGAACTCGGCGAGGACGGCGTGCAGCACGGCGTCGCCGCCGTTGGTGATCGCGAGGTCGACCGGGGCGTAGCCGCCGTCGGGCATCTCGGCGAGGAAGTCGACCTCGCCCCAGTCGATGGCCTCGGGCTCGACGTCGAGGTCGGCGCGGGCGCAGCCGGCGAGCAGGGCCGCGGCGAGGGAGGGCAGGGGGCTCAGGGGGCGTCGGACCAGCACGACAGGGTCTCCTCGCGGGCGTGGAGCCAGCACCACTCGGCGGCGGTGCGGTAGAGGACCTCGCCGCGG
>WGAH01000523.1 GCA_015489145.1 Deltaproteobacteria bacterium | reverse complement strand
CGCGCCGCCCGGCCCGAAGCCGTCGGCACCGTCGTCCTGGAGCACCTGCGCTTCATCCTGCGCGACGGGCGGCTGCCCCGCGACCTCAACCTCGCCTTCGAGCGCCTTCCCGGCGTGGTCGACGCCCTGTCCCGCGGCGACGCCCGCCGGCTCCTCGCCGCCGTCCTCGACCCGGGGGGCGCGTGGCAGGTCCTCGTCGCCGGCTGGCTGGCCGTCCTCGGCGTCGGCCCGCTGAGCTGGCGCCTGCTCGACCTGCTGTGGGTGGGGCTGGCCCTGGCCGCCGGCGCCGGCTTCGCGTGGCGCCTCGGCGGACCCTGGGCGGGGGCGGCGGCGGCCCTGCTGCTCGGGGCGGTTCCCGGCATCGCGGTGCAGGGACGCCTGGGCTGGATTCACGTCCCCGAGGCGGCCCTGGTCCTCGCCGCCGCCTGGGCCTGGGCCGCGGACCCGGCCCTCCGGCGGGCGCGCGCCGTCGCGGCGGTGGCGGGGGCGGGGGCCCTCGCCCTGGCCCTGCGTCCCTCGGCCGCCGCCTGGCTCGGGCCGCTGGCGGTGGCGATGGTCGCGACCCGGGCCGGCTGGCGCCGCCTCGTCCTCGTCGCCGGGCTCTGGACCGCGGCGGCCCTGCCCTGGGCGCTTCGCCTCGGTCCCTACCTGCGGGCCAAGGCCGGCGCCCGGGCGCGCTACGAGACCGTCGTGCCCCCGCTGGCCCGGCAGCTCCTCGACCTCCTCGGCCCGGCGGGCGCCGCGGCCCTCGCCCTGGCGGCGCTGCTCGCGCTGCTGCCGGCGCCCCCCGGCGGCCTCGCCCCCGACCGCCGCGCGGGCCTGCGCCTGGCCTGGGTCTGGGCCGTCCTGCCGGCCTGGCTGTTCGCCGCCTTCCAGGCCGGGGCCGACAACCACCTCGTCGGCCTGGCGGCGGCCCTCGTCCTCGCCGGGGTCGGGCTCGCCCGGCGCCCCCGCCTCGGCCTGCCGGCGGCCCTGGCCGCCTTCGCCGTGGGCCTCGCCGGGCGGTGGACGCCGGGGGACGCCGCTTCCCGCTCGATCCTCGACGCGCGCCACCCCTTCGACGGCTGGCCCTGGCGGGACGCGGTGGCCCTGATCGACGCCACCTGCCCCCCCGCCTCGTGTCGGATCGGGGTGGACCAGGGCCTGTTCGTGCCCTATGGCGAGGAGCCGGGACGGCTGGAGCTGTTCCTCATCGGGAGAAGAGACGTGGAGCTGGTGGACCTTCGCGACGGCGCGGCCGGCGGCGTGGGGCGCCTCGACGCCCTGATCACCTGGGACTGCGGGCACGCCGACGAGGCGTGGCGGCGCCGGTTCCCCGACAGCGCCGCCGCCGTCGCCGAGCTTCTCGAAGCCGGCGACCTCCGGCCCGCCTGGAGCCGGCCGGTCGACGCGCGGTGCCGGCCGGTGTGGTTCACCCCCGGCGGGACGGTGGCGCACCCGGAACGCCTGCCGCCGGGCAACGACGTCCCGGGGAGGGCCCGGTGAGCCCGCGCCTCGCGGCTCGACACCTCGAAAGGGCCGTCGCCGCCCTGGTCGCGGTGGGCCTGCCCCTCGCGGTCTTCGGCCGCGGGCTCGCGACCCTCGGCCGCCGCTTCCTCGGCATCGAGTACGTCGATCACTACGGCACCCAGTGGTTCTACTGGTACGCCCTCCGCACGCTGACCGACGGGGCCAGCCCGGCCCACACCGACCTGTTCTTCCACCCGTGGGGCAAGGACCTCTACGCCCACACCGGGGCGAACATGCTCGACGCCTGGCTGGCGGCTCCCTTCCTGGCCGTCCTGGGTCCGGTGGCCGGCTACAACGTCTTCGTGCTCGTCGCCCTCGCGCTGAGCGGCGCCGCGGCCTGGGCGCTGGTCCGCGAGGTGGGCGCGAGCCGCCCGACGGCCCTCGTGGCGGCGACGCTGACGGCGCTGGCGCCCTACACGCTGTTCGAGCTGCTCGAGGGGCGGCCCACCCAGGCCTTCCTCGGCCTGCCGGCCCTGTTCCTGCTGTTCGCCTGGCGAAGCGGCCGTCGCCGGGGCTGGCGCGACCCGGTCCTCGCCGGGCTGTTCCTCGCCCTGTCGGGCTACCAGTACTGGTACTACGCCTTCTTCGGCGGCTTCGCCGTGCTCGGGGCCGGCCTGTGGACGGCGGCCTTTCCCCCCGAGGGCGCCGGTTCCCGCCTCGCCGTGCTCGCCCGCCACGCCCTCGTCGCCGCGGTGGCCCTGGTGCTGGTGGCGCCCGTCGCCCTGCCGCTGCTGGTGGAGACGGCGACGGGGAACTCCGACATTCCCGGCCTCCTCGACGTGAGCCGCTGGTCGCTCCTCGACACGCCGCCGGTCACCCGGGACGGCACCCGGGTCGGCCTCATGCTGTGGCAGCCCTTCGGCGGCGAGGCCGGGTTCTTCGTCCAGGACGAGGCGGGCACCCGGGTCTTCCTGCACCGGGTCCGCTGGACCCCCCTCGCGGCCCTGCCCTTCCTGGCCCTGGCCCTCTGGCGGCCGGGTCGCCTCCGCCGCGGGGCCTGGCTGGCGGCGCTCGCGGCGGCGGCGCTCGTCGCCCTGGGCCCCCTGGTCCTGTTCGGCCGGAACGGCCTCCCCAACCCGGTCTACATCGGCCTGGTCGAGGCGGTGGGCTTCCTGCAGCGCCTGTGGTGGCCGGCCCGGGCGGTGTCCTTCCTCGTGCTCCTCGGCGGCATGGGGCTCGCCGTCGGCCTGGAGGTCGTGCGCCGCCGCCTCGGCGCCGGGGCCTGGATCGCGGCGACGGCGGCCCTGGCCGGCGGCTGGTGGCTGCACCTGCACCGCGAGCGCCTCGCCCCCTTCGGGACCTGGGACGCCGCCGTTCCCGCCGGCTACCGCTGCCTGGCCGAGGGGCCGCCGGGGGCCGTCATCGAGCTGCCCTACGCCTGGACCCAGGCCCACCTCTACTACCAGACGGTCCACGGCCGGCCGATCCTGGGGGGGATGATCGAGAACAACCCCGTGTTCACCCCGGAGGGCCTTCGCGAGCTGGAGGAGGACAACAGCTTCGTCCGCTGGCTGTTCGCCGTGTCCCGGGGGGAGACCCCGCCGCCCCGTCCCGACCCGGCCGACGTCGAGGCGGTGCGCGAGCTGGGCTACCGCTACGTCGTGATGCAGCGCGACGCCCTGGTGATCGAGCGCGACGACGACTCGCTGATGGACAACGCGATCCGGCGGCGCGCCCGGCGCCTGGAGGGCGAGCTGGCCGAAGTGCTCGGCAGCCCCGTCTACAGCGACGCCCGCATCGTGATCTTCGCGCCCTGGGGCGGCGGATCGCCGTGTGCCTCGGCTCCCGTGGAGCCCGACCGGGCGGCGGTGGGGCGGCCGGATTCCAAGGCCGGCGACCTGGTGGAGTGGAACCCCGAGGAGCAGGTGATCCGCATGGTCTTCGCGCCCGCTCCCGCGGCCTCCGCCGAGGGCGGGGAGGCGCCGGAGGACCCCCGCGACGTGCTCTGGGGAGGCGACGCCGACGACGACGAGGGCGGCGGCGACCCCTGAGCGTTCCGGGGGGGCGGCCCCTTGCCTGTCGCCGCGCATTTTTTGGCGAACCGACACTTGCGGATCGGGGCCGGGGCGATACCCTGCGCCGGAGCCCCGCCCGCAGCTCCGCCGGCGGCTTGGACTCGCGCCGCCCGGGCGACGCGCGGCGCTGGAAGGGAGGCTGAAATGACGACCACGCGCATCCCGGTGCTCGCCGTGCTCACCGCGGCGGCTTCGCTGGCCCTCGCGGGCTGCCTGAAGGATGGCAAGGGTGACGACACCGGAACCGCCGGCGGCGGCGGGGACGGGGGGGCCGTCTCGGGCACCGACGCCGACGGCGACGGCTACGCGGCCGCCGACGACTGCGACGACTCCGACGCCGACGTCCACCCGGGCGCCGAGGAGGTCTGCGACGGCGTCGACAACGACTGCGACGGCACCGTCGACCAGGACGCCACCGACGGCGAGAGCTGGTACAAGGATGCCGACGGCGACGGCTACGGCGACAAGTCCGAGTCCAAGAACGCCTGCGACAGGCCCCCCGGCTACGTCGACAACTTCGACGACTGCGACGACGGCGACGACACCGTCTACCCGGGCGCGCCCGAGCTGTGCGACGGCATCGACAACGACTGCGACGGCGACATCGACGAGGATGGCGAGTCCACCTGGTACCGCGACGCCGACGGCGACGGCTACGGCGACCCGACCGACTCGATGGAGAACTGCGGGCAGCCCTCGGGCTACGTCGACAACGCCGACGACTGCGACGACGGCGACGACGCGGTCCACCCGGGTGCCGAGGAGGTCTGCGACGGCGTCGACAACGACTGCAACGGCGATGTCGACGACGACCCCGTCGACGGCGACTGGTACGCCGAGGACGCCGACGGCGACGGCCTGGGCGCCCAGGGCACCGCGGTCTACGGCTGCGACGGCGTGACCAACGAGTGGGACTGCGACGACTCGGATCCCACCGAGCCGCAGGTGGTCGACGCCAGCGCCGGCGGCACCGGCAGCGGCACGCTGACCAGCCCCTGGACCAGCATCCAGGACGGCATCGACGCCGCCTCCGAGTGCGTCATCGTCATGGGCGGCACCTACAACGAGGCCATCGACTTCGGCGGCAAGGATCTCGAGGTCACCGGCGTCGAGGGCTCCGACTCCACCGTCATCGACGCCACCGGCCTCGGGGCCCCCGTCGTCACCTTCGCCGGCGGCGAGTCCTCGGCGGCCACGCTCCAGGGCTTCACCCTCACCGGCGGCGAGGGCTACCTCGAGGAGAGCAGCGAGTCCTGGGCGTGCAGCTCCACCGACACCTGCACGAACTACTACTCGACCTACTGCGGCGGCGGCATCTACGTCGACAACAGCGACCCGACCCTGATCAACCTGGTCGTCATGGCCAACCGCCTGCCCTCCGCCAGCGAGACCTCCTCGGGCAACGACACCTACTACGTCGACTCCTTCGGCGGCGGCGCGTGCTTCCAGAGCGCCGCCTCCAGCCTCACCGGCGTGCACTTCTTCGCGAACTACGCCGACCAGGGCGGCGGGATCTACGTGGACGACGGCAGCGTGGTCGACCTCTCCCGGGCCTGGGTCAGCGGCAACGAGGCCACCGACGGCGGGGGCTTCCTCGTGGACGGCGGCGGGCTCATCCTCGCCAACGTCGGTTCCACCTGGAACGAGGCGACCAGCAACGGCGGCGGCGTCATGGTCATCGGCGGCGGCCTCAGCGAGACCAACGTCACCCACGGCGGCGACGACGCCCCCGCGGGCGGCGCCATCCTCGTCGACAACTCCGGCACCGCCAACGTCGAGAACACGATCATCTACGGCGCCGGCACCGGCGAGGGCGTGCGGGTGAGCTCCGGCAGCTTCAGCGGGCAGTACAACGACGTCTACGGCAACGCCGGCGGCGAGTACTCCGGCGTGACCGACCCGACGGGCAGCGACGGCAACATCTCGGACGACCCGCTGTTCACCGCGTTCTCGGACGACGGCGACCCGACGAACGACGACTTCAGCCTGTCGAGCGGCTCGCCGGCCATCGACGCCGGCAACCCGGACTCGAGCTACGACGACGCCGACGGCACCCGCAACGACATGGGCTGCTTCGGCGGGCCCGGCGGGTCCTGGTAGTCGCGCCGAAGGGGTCGCCTACTCGGCGACCTCGAAGTGCAGCTCCGCGCTCACCTCGTTGGGCGCGTCCACCGCGCTGACGGTGATGCGCCCGGCGTCGAGGAACACGAAGCTCGTCGGCGAGCTGGACCACCAGATGCTCTGCTCGTAGACGCCGAGCACGTTGCTGACCTCGACGATGGAGCCCTCGGGATCCGCGGCGAGATCGAAGTCCAGCTCCCCCGAGAGGCGCGTGCCGTCGGCGGCGAGGGGGATCGGGAGCAGGGCCACCTGCGTGCCGCGCACCGCGTCGATGGGGCCGTCGGAAGTCCGGTCGGCGAAGGCCTCCTCGTCGGGGTCGCGGGCCCAGGTGTGGACCTCGTAGGTGACGGGCCGGTCGAAGGGCAGGGTGATCTCGTCGAACAGCTCCTCGCCCTCGAAGCACTGGAACACGTAGGTGCCCGGTTCCGTCACCGTGACGTACAGGTCGGGAGCCTCGGGGTCCGCTCCCTCCTCGGAGGGGTTCGGGTCGATCTCCTCGACGGTGAGCGCCACCCCCTCCTCGGGGACCACCGCGTAGCGGAGGTCGCCGACGTCGTGCAGGTCCTGGAGCCCCCGGCTCGTGAAGTCGACGTCGAGGTGCTGCTCGAAGCCGGTGAGCAGGGTGAGGTCGACGAGCTGGTCGTCGGGCATCTCGTAGGCGGTCACCAGGGTGAAGTCCAGGCGGCCGAGCTCGCCCGAGGACGAGGCCACGTCGCCGCAGCCGACCGCGAGCAGCAGGGCCGGCGCGAGGGGAAGCAGGGTGGGTCGCATGATCGTCTCCTCCAGGTTCGATGATAGCCCTGGGTTCGGCCGACTCGCGACCGCGCGTCGAAGGGCCGGGGGGCGCGAGACGGGGTAGCCTCCCGGGGTGCGCCGGACCCTGCCCATCGTCGCTCCGCCGGTGGTCCTCTGGGGCCTCGCCGCGGCCTGGACCGCCTGGTGGGTGGGCCACAACCCGCTGCCCGACGGCTTCCAGAACGAGTACCTCCACGTCGGCAACGCCTACGACCTGTGGCGGGCGCTCGTCGAGGGCGACTGGTGGACCCTGCGCTGGGTGATGTACACGAACTACTGGCCGTGGGGTTTCTACGCCGTTCCCTGGCCCTTCCTGGCGGTGGCGGGGCTCGGGCGCGCCAGCCTCGTCGCGGGCAACCTCGTGCACCTGGCGGTGCTGCTGTGGGCGGCGCGGTCGCTGGGGCGCGCCCTGGACGCGCCGCTGGCCCCGGCCTGGCTGCTGCTCTGCCCCGGCGTCTTCGGCACGCTGGTCCGCTACGAGCCCAACCTCGCCGCCATCGCCTGGACGCTGGCCGGCCTCGCCTTCCTCGTGCGCTCCCAGGGCCTTCGGCGGCGGCGGGAGGCGGTGCTGTGGGGGGTGGCCCTGGGCGTGGGGCTCATGATGGACCGGCTCACGGTGGGCTTCTTCCTGCTGCCCGCCGCGGTTCCCCTCCTGTGGGGGCGCGGGCGCGCGCCCGGCGCCTGGCGCAACCTCGCCTGGGGGCTCGCGGCGGCGGCCCTGCTGTCGGCGGCCTGGTACCGCGAGTTCTTCCTCCGCAACGCCGAGGAGATCTTCAGCCAGGCGCCGGTGGGCGAAATCGACGCGGCCGGGGCGGTGAACGTCTCCGGCGGGGGCGCGGCCTGGTACCTCCTCGCCCTGCTCGACTCCCAGGCCGGGCCCGTGCTCGGCGGCCTCATGGTGCTCGGGGCGCTGGCGGCGGCCCGGGAGGCCTGGCGGGGGCGCGGCACGCCGGGCGCCTGGCGGCCCCGGGCGGTGCTCCTGGCGGCGGTGCTGCCGGCGATGGCCTTCTTCACGCTCATCGCCAAGAAGCAGGTGTTCTACACGCTGCCGGCGCTGGGCCCGCTGGCGGTCCTCGCCGCCCGGGGGCGGTGGCGCTGGCTGGGGGTGGCCGGCGGCCTGTGGGCCTTCCTCGACGCGGGCCTGGGCGTCGTCCCCGACGGCTTCCCCGGAAGCCCCTGGATGCCCGAGGCCTGGGTGGCGCCGCGGCACACGCTCGCCCGCCCCCCAAGCGGGCCGGTGCCCGGCCTCGGCGCCCTCCGTTCCGCGCTGGCCGCCCTGCCCGAGACCCGGAGCTGCGCCGGGGAGCTGAGCCGCGAACACGCCGAGGTCGTCGTGTTTTCGGAGGACGAGACGCTGTACGAGGGCTTCGTGGCGCTCTCGGCGCGGGAGCGCCTGCCCCGGGCCTTCGTCCGCGGCGTGGTGCTCGACCCGGTGGGCACCTACGAGGAGGTGGGGCGGAGCGACGCGATCCTGCGGGTGGGCCCGGCGGGCGCCGGCGAGCCGGACCGCCGGCGGGTTCTCGACCAGCTCGTCGAGGACCACTACCGGGTGGACGAGCTTCCGCCGGTGGTGACGGAGTTCCTGGCGGCCTTCGGGGCGATGGAGACGGTGGGGCGCTGGCGGGAGGGCGACGTGGTGGTCGAGCTGCGGCGCCGGGCCTGTCCCGCTGGCTGACGGCCTCCGGCTTGCGGTATCCTGGGATCGGCGTCGGTGTCCCTCCCACCTTGGAGGCCGCGTGCCCGGACCGGCCAGGCCACCCTCGGGTTTCCCGGTGGTGGGGGAGGTTCGCGCGGCCCTGGAGCGCGTGACGGCCGCCGTCGCCGGGGCGGACGCCGGCGATGCCCTCCTCGCCGACGCCGCCCGGCGCCTGCGGGCCGCCGTCGCGCGGGCCGGGGTCCTCGCCATCGACTTCGAGGACGGGGCGGCTCGGGTGGCCGGGACCGTGGTGGCCGGCGACGACCTCGCCGCGCGGCGATGGCTCGACCCCCTGGCGGACGCGGGTCTGCGCGGGGTGGTCCTCGTCGACGGCGGCGGCGACCCCCTCGCCCTCGTCCGCCACCTCGCCGGCGCGGGGCCGCCTCCCGACGACCCCCGGGTGTTCCTGGAGCGGGATGGGGCCGGGGCCCTGCCGCTGGGCGAGGCGCTGGCGGCGACCCTCGACGGCGTGCCTTCCGCCGAGGGGGTGGGGCCCGGCGAGCGGGCGCGGCGCCTCGCCGCCCTGGCAGCCGCGGTGGAGCCGGTGCCCCTGCCGCCCGCTTCCCCGGAGGGCGGGTCGCTGGCGGCGGAGCTCGCCGGCTTCGCCGGGGGCGCCGACCTGGACCCGGGGCACCTCGGCCGGGCGCTCTTCGAGGCGGCGCGGGCGGCCTCCACCGACGAGGAGGTCGCCGCCGTGGGACGGGCGGCGGTGCGCGAGGCCCGGCGCCGCCTCGCCGCCGGGGAGCCGGAGCGGGCGCTCGAGGTGCTGCGGCGGCTGCTCCACCTGTTGCGACCCGGCCTGTTCGAGGACTTTCCCCGGCGGCCGGCCCTGGCCGAGGCGCTGGCCGGCCTGTTCGCCGGGCCGGTGGTCGAGGCGGTCGCCGAGGGGTGGAGCCTCCGGCCCGACCCGGACGCCTGGGTGGAGCCGATGTTCGCGCTGGGGCGGGCGGCGACGGGGGATCACCTCGACGAGCTGCTCGCCTTCGGGGCCCGGCTCCCGGCGCGATGCCTGCGCGAGGCCGTCGCCGACGCGGCGCGGGTCGCCGCCGAGCGAAGCGGGCTCGGGGCCGTCGACCTCCTGGCCCGCCACCGGGGGGAGACCGGCGCCCTGGTGCTCCTCGGCCTGCGCGACGGCGATCTCGACGGCCTGGTCGACGAGGTCGCGGCCCGCCTGGACAGCGCGGTGCCGCGCGAGCGCGAGGCCGCCCTGGTGGCGCTGCGGCGGCATCGCTCCCCCGGCGTGCGCGCCCGGATCCTCGCGGCGCTGGAGGACCCGGTGGCGGAGGTGCGGGTCGAGGCGCTGCGGCACTTCGCGGCCTGGCGCGACGCCGACGCCCTGCCGGCGGCGCGGCGATGGCTGGCCGAGGCGCCGGGGCGCGAGGCCTGCCGGGCCATCGTGCGGGGGTGGCTGCGCATCGAGCCCGAGGGCGCGGGCCTGTGCGAGGCCCTGCGGGCGTGCGCGGTGGAGACCCAGCTCCACTGCGTCGAGGCCCTGAGCGGGGCGGGCGAGGCGGGGCGCCGGGTGATGGTGCGGGTCGGGCGGCGTTGCCCGGAGCTTCGGGAGCGCCTGCGCGCGCTGCTCCGGCGGGAGGAGCCGTGACCGCCCGGGCCGTCGCCGCCGCGGGCCTGGTGCTCCGCCTGGAGCCCGCGACGCGGATCCTGGAGGAGGTGGGCCCCGAGGGGGCGCGGGATCTCCTCGCCCCGGCGGTGGCCCGCCTCCGCGAGGCCGCCGGGTCGCGGGCGGTCCGCGCCGTCTTCGACGGCGAGGTGCTCGTCGTGGGGGAGGCGGTGGTCGAGGCGGGCGGGGCGGCCCTGGCGCGGGCGCGGTCCTGGCT
>WGAH01000522.1 GCA_015489145.1 Deltaproteobacteria bacterium | reverse complement strand
GCTCGAGACCGACTGGGGCCGGGTGCGGGTCGGGCGGGTGCCCGTGCACTGGGGCTCGGGCATGGTGTTCAACTCCGGCGACGCCCCCGACAGCGAGTACGGCGACACCGCCGACCGGGTGATGGTCGCCGGCCGGGCCTCCGACGTCTACCTGATGGCCGCCTACGAGGTGCGCTACGAGGGCTACGTCGGCCAGCCCGACGACTACCGCGCGGTGGTCGGATCGGTGGCCTACGAGGCCGAGCAGGCCGGGATCGGCTTCTACAACACCTACCGCTGGGCCAACTACGACGACGCCAAGGTGGGCCTGTGGATCGCCGACGTGGCGGGCCACGCCGACGCCGGCCCCCTGCACCTCGAGGGCGAGTTCGCCGCCGTCATCGGCCAGGGCGACCTCAGCACCGGCGCCAACGACGTCAACATCTCGGCCTTCGGCGCCACCCTCGACAGCTCCGTCCGCATGGACCGGCTCGTCCTGGGCCTGGGCCTGGGCCTCGCCGGCGGCGACTCCGACCCGACCGACTCCAAGATCCACACCTTCACCTTCGACCCCGACTACAACGTCGGCATCCTCATGTTCGAGGAGCCGATGCCCGTGCTCGAGGCCAGCGTCCTCAACAGCACCAATGGCGGGCGCGAGACCGGCGCGGTGCTCACCGGCGACGGGGTGTCCAACGCCGTCTACGCCCGGCCCTCGGCGGGCTGGTCCTTCGAGGAGGGCCTCGAGGTCGAGCTGTCCGCCCTGCTCGCCCAGCAGGCGCGCGTGCCGGTCACCCAGGACGCGGCCCGCAAGGGCTACGGCGCCGAGATCGACCTCGGCGTGCGCTACGAGCCCGCCGAGCACTTCGAGCTGTCGGCCACCGGCGCGCTGTTCCTGCCCGGCGGCTACTACAGCGGGTACGAGGACGCCGACCTCGGCGGCGGCTTCAGCGATCCGGCCTGGGGCGGCCGGGCGCTGGGCACCTTCCGGTTCTGAGCCGGCCGCCTACCCGGGCTCGCCCATCTCCACGTCGCCGGCGGGGAAGTATTCCTTCCAGCGACGGGTGACGGTGCGGGCGGTGTCCTCGTCGCAGGCCAGCTCGCCGGGGTAGTGGGGCTTCATGCGGGCGTCGATGACGATGGGGCCGGCGTAGACCAGGCGGTTGCGCCGGACGGCGTGCCGGGCGTGGATGTCGGCGGCGGGCTCGAAGCGGGTGAAGACGGTCCACAGGAAGCGCGTCTCGTCGGCCACCGCGCCGGCCGCGTCGTCCACGATCACGACGAGCGGCCACGCCTCGCCGCGGTCGGCGAGCGCCTCCACCAGCCGGGCCGGCGCCTCCGGGTCCTCGGCGGCCGGCGCCGTCTCGACGACGAGGCAGCCGGGGCAGAAGGCCTCGACGCGGCGCACCCCCGGGAGCGCGCCGCCGGTCCAGGCCTCGGCGGGTCGCCGCACCGCCTCGCCGAGCCCGAGGAGGATGCCCCGGGAGCCCTCGTTGACCCGCGGGCCGGTGTAGTCGAGGGTGTCCATCGCCAGGTCGCCGAGGACGAACAGGTCGGTGGCCGGGCGGAAGCGGGCGAGGATCCAGGCCAGGGTGCCCCGGAAGTCGCGCAGGTCGCGCGGCGTGTCGGTGACGAGGAGGAACTTGCTGAACGAGAGCTGCCCCTCGCCGAGGATGCGGAGCGCGTGCTGCACGGCCTCGCGGCGGTGGCGCTCGTGGACGACGGCGGCGGCGAGGCTGTGGAAGCCGGTCTCGCCGTAGGTCCAGATGTCGCGCACGCCGGGCATGACCAGGGGAAAGAGGGGCGCGAGGAGCTCCTGGAGGAAGTCGCCGATGAAGAAGTCCTCCTGGCGCGGCTTTCCGACGACGGTGGCCGGCCAGATCGCGTCCCGCCGCCGGTAGACGCGGCTCACCTCGACGACGGGGTAGGGGTGCTCGAGGGACCAGTAGCCGTAGTGGTCGCCGAAGGGGCCCTCGGGGCGGCGCACGCCGGGGGGCACCCGGCCGGTGATGGCGACCTCGGCCCGGGCGACGAGGGGGTGCGGGCCGGCCGGGTCGGGGCAGGTGTCGATGCGCCCGCCCATGAGCAGGCTGGCGAGCAGCAGCTCGGGCACGTTCTCGGGCAGGGGGGCGATGGCCGAGAGGATGAGGGC
>WGAH01000521.1 GCA_015489145.1 Deltaproteobacteria bacterium | reverse complement strand
CGGCTACACCGCCGACGACTCCGACTGCGACGACGCCGACCCCGCCGTGAACCCCGCCGCCGCCGAGTCCTGCAACGGCGCCGCCGACGACCTCGACGAGGACACGCCCGTCGCAGAGCTCCGGGGCGTCCGGGTACACGGTCGCGTCCCCGTCGTCGCAGTCCCGGGCGTTGCTCACGGCGCCGGAGGGCTGCTCGCAGGCGCTCACCGGGGCGGCCTCGTCGCCGAAGCCGTCGCCGTCGGCATCGGCGTAGAAGGTGTCGGCGTCGAGGGCGTCGTCCTCGTCGGTGGTTCCGTCGCAGTCGTCGTCGATCCCGTTGCAGTACTCGTCGGCCCCGGGGTGGACGGCGGCGTCGCCGTCGTCGCAGTCGAAGCCGGCCTCGCCGGTCACCGTGCCCGTGGGCTGCTCGCAGGCGGTCACGGGCGCCGCCTCGTCGCCGAAGCCGTCGCCGTCGGCGTCGGCGTAGAAGGTCGCCGCGTCCACCGCGTCGCCCTCGTCCACCTCGCCGTCGCAGTCGTTGTCGACGCCGTCACAGACCTCGGCGGCGTTGGGGTTGACGAAGGGATCGGCGTCGTCGCAGTCCGACTGCCACGGGAAGCCGTCGCCGTCGGCGTCGTCGGGGTCGGTGCTCGCCTGGGCGGTGTCGGTGCCCGGCGCCTTCGCGTCGTCCTGGCAGCCGGGCAGCGCGAGCACGGTCAGGAGGAGGAGGGCGATTCTCCGCATCGGGCGCTCCCAAGGGCGAGATGGCGCCCCGAGGATAGCGCGCCCCCCCGGCAGCGTCAGCCCTTCAGGCCTCCTCGGCCAGCAGCCGCCGCTCGCCGGTGAGCTGCTGGATCGCGGTGATGTCCTGGACGACCTCGAGGCAGCCCTTGTAGGCGCCGTCGGCATCGCGGACGGGGAAGTAGCGGATGTGGACCTTCCTGCCGCCGAAGTCGATCCAGAACTCCGCCACCTCGCGCCTGCCGGCCTTGAAGTCGGCGAGGATGCGCTCGACGAGGTGGACGCTCTTCTCCGGGTGGCAGTTGCGGACGTCGGTGCCGATGGCGCCGCGGGTGCGGGGGAAGATCTTGTCGTGGTTCTCGTGGCTGAAGTACCGGACCTTGTCGTTCTCGTCGACGAAGGACAGCTCCACCGGCAGGCTGTCGAGCATCCAGCCGATCGTGTCGAGGTCGAGGTTGTGGACGAGGTTGCGAAGGCCGCCGCGCTCGGCGAGGTCGCGGGCCATCGCGTGGTAGCGGGCGCGGCTGTCGGCGCCGAGGCGGGCCTCGACCTCCTCGATGCCGCGCATCACGGCGGCGTGGTCGTCGGGTCCCATCAGCCGCGAGACCATCGGGTAGAGGATGTCGGTCTCCTTCCAGAAGTGGTTGCGGAGCAGGCCGGTGTACTCGAGCACCGCCTGGCGCAGCCGGGGCAGCGCCTCCTCGCGGCCGGAGAGCCACAGGTTGGCGAGCTGCCGGATCCGCCCGAGCAGCTCCTGGCTCATCTCGTGTTCCTGGAGCATCACCGCCAGCGGGCCGCCGTGGCGGGGGATGCCCAGCCGCTCGGCGAGGGGGAAGACGTGCTCCTCCTCCTTCTTGTTGTGGCAGCCGTCCACGTACTCGGTGAAGTAGCTCAGCATGCCCTCGACGAGGGAACGCGGGGGCGGCTCCTCGGCCTGGAAGGCGCGGTCCACCGCCTCGAAGAGCTGCTCGGTGACGTGGTGATCGCTGATGAGAACCTCGGCCCAGGGAGCGGCCATCGATGCCTCCGTGTCGGTGGGGATCTCCGTCTAATCCCCACCCACTCGGTAGGGATTGATCGCGGTCAAGCGAGGAGGGGCTCGTAGCCCGCGCCCTCGGGGCGGTCCCGCAGGATGCGCCAGCCCTCGCGGCGGGGCACGAGGTAGGGGTGGAGCCGCGCGGGCTCGACCTCGCCGCCGAGAGCCTGTGGCTGCTGGCCTGGGAGCTCGGCGGCGGTGAGGGCCGAGGCGCGGGCGGCGCGGTCGGGGCGCGGGCCGCCGGCGAGGGCCCCGTGGAGCACCGAGAAGCCGTGGGCGAGCACCGGGGCCTCCTCCATGCGGCCCGCCGCCCGGCCGGCAACGCCGGGCCAGGGGCGCAGCGCCGGGTGGATGAGCAGCCAGGCCGGGCGAAGCGGCTCCCGGTCCATCGCCAGCCAGGCCCGCAGGCGCAGGCGGTGGGCGCGCAGCGCCTGGGCCTGGGCGTGGAAGATCAGCGCGAGGAGGTGGGCCTCCCAGGCGAGGGACTGGAGGTCGGGCAGCTCGCCGGGGGCCGGGAGGTCGGCGAGGAGGTCCGGGCGCTCCAGGGCGTGAACGGCCCGGCGCTGGGCCGGGAGGCGACGCTCGCCCGTCACCGCCGGCCACCAGCCCGAGGCCGGCGGGCGGGGCGGCCCGGCGACGGTCCAGTCGAGGGGCTCGGCGAGGAGCGCGAGGAGGCCGGAGGTATCGTCGTCGCGGGCGGGGCGGGGCCGCGAACGCGCGGGACCTCGCG
>WGAH01000520.1 GCA_015489145.1 Deltaproteobacteria bacterium | reverse complement strand
GCTCGGCTCCTCGGCCTCCGGCGGCCGCCGCCCCGGCGGCTTCCCGGGGGGCATCCCCGAAGGCGCCCGACCGGCGCCCGCCGCCCGCGCGGCAGGGGGTGGCGGGGCCCGCGCCGGGGGGCGCCGGCCCGGCGTCGGCGGGGCGCGCGCCCGTCGCGGCGGCCGCCCAGGCCGGCCCGTCGGCGAAGGGGCCTGCCGAGGATGCCGCCGCCGCGCGCCCCCCGCTGCCGGACCTCCCCCGAGACGCCGGCGAGGCCGAGCGCTTCGCGGCCTGGCAGCGCTACCTCGAGGGCTGCGGCCCCCGGTTCAGCGTGGTGGCCCGCGACACGGGCCTCGTCGCCGTCCGGCCCCCGGAGGTGGAGGTCGTGGTGGCCTCCGCCTTCACCCGCAACCAGGTCGGCCACCAGGCCAGGCACCCGGTCCTGCTCGAAGCCCTGGGCCACTTCTTTCCCGGCTGCGACCGCTTGCGGATCACCCTGCGCGGCGAGGCGGGGGGGCCGGCCACCCGGCGGGAGGCCGAGGAGGCCGAGCGGCGCCGCCTCCTCGACGCCCTGCGCGCCGAGCTGGAGGCGGAGCCCGAGGTGCGGGCGATTCGCGAGCGCCTCGGGGCGCGCCTGGTGGGGGTGTCGCCGGAAGGGGAGCTGCCCGGCCCCCTCGCCGCCGGGACCGACGGCCGGTGAGGGGCCGGCGGGCGGCGGCGCGATAGGACCGGAGCGAGGAGGATGCCCCGGTGAGCCAGGACCTCGATCCCCTGCGGCGCGTCGTCGCCCAGCTCGCGCGTTTTCCCGGCATCGGCGAGCGCACGGCCACCCGCCTGGCCTACTGGCTCCTCCGCCAGCCGCCCGAGACCGCCCGCGAGATCGGCGAGGCCGTCGCCGGCCTGCCCGACGCGATGGTCACCTGCAGCGTGTGCTGCGACATCGCCGCCACCGACCCCTGCCGCCGGTGCTCCGACCCGCGGCGCAGCGACGAGGCGATCTGCGTGGTGGAGCGTCCCCAGGACATCGCCGCCATCGAGCAGTCCGGCGGCTTCCACGGCCGCTACCACGTCCTTCACGGGGCGATCTCCCCCCTCGACGGCGTGGGGCCGGACGACCTGCGCGTCCGCGAGCTGGTCGCCCGCATCGAGGCCGGGGGGGTGGTGGAGGTGGTGGTCGCCACCGACCCGGACGTCGAGGGGGACGCCACGGCCCTGTACCTGGCCCGGCTGCTCAAGCCGCTGGGGGTGCGCGTGACCCGCCTGGCCCACGGCATCGCCGTCGGCACCGAGCTGGAGTACGCCGACCGCTCCAGCGTGGCCCGGGCCCTGGAGAACCGCCGGGAGCTGTAGGCGCCGCGATCACCGAGCCTCCACCCGCACCCGGCTGGTGCCGGTGCCCTTGCGCTCGACCCGGACGAGGGCCTGGACCTTGCCGCGGATCTCGTCGACGTGGCTGATGATGCCCACCTGCCGGCCCGTGGCCTGGAGCTGTTCGAGGGTGTCGATGGCCTGGGCCAGCGCGCGCTGGTCGAGGGTGCCGAAGCCCTCGTCGATGAACAGGGAGCCCACCGTGGCCCCCCGGGAGGACAGGGTGGCGAGGCCGAGCGCGAGGGCGAGGGAGACGAGGAAGGTCTCGCCGCCCGACAGGGTGCTCACCGGGCGGACGTCGTCGCCGAGATCGCGGTCGACGACCTGGAAGTCGAGCTCGCGGTCGGGCACCCGCATGAGGCGGTAGCGGGGGGCGAGCTCGTCGAGGTGGCGGTTGGCCTCGGCGATGAGCGACTCGAAGGTGAGGCTCTGGGCGAAGCCGCGAAAGCGCTTGCCGTCGTAGGAGCCGATGAGGTCGGCGAGGGCCGCCCAGCGGGCGAGCTCGGCCTCCTGGGCCTCGACGGCGGCGCTCCGCTCGGCGCGGAGCGCTCGGTTGCGGTCGTCCTGGGTGAGGCGGGCGCGCGCCTCGGCGAGGGCCTTGTGAAGCTCCCGGACCTGGACGCGGGCTTCTTCGAGGGCGTGCCGGGTCGCCTCGGCGTCGCGCTCGGGACGCTGGGCCGCCAGGTGCTCGGCGAGGCGCGCCTCGCGGTCGCGGAGGCGCTCGGCGGCGCGCAGGCGGGCGGCATCGAGGGCGTCGAGGGCCCGGGTTTCGCCCTCGATCCAGGCGGCGTCGCGCCGGAGCAGCTCGCGCAGGTGGGCCTCCGTGTAGTCCTCCTCGGCAAGGACGCCGGCGAGGGCTTCGTCGGCGGCCCGGACCCGCGCTCGGGCCTCGGTGAGCCGGGCGGCGGCGTCGTCGGCCGACTGCCGGGCTCGGCCGTGCTCCCGGGCGGCGAGCTCCGCCCGTTCCCGGGCGGCGTCCCGCGCCGCCTCGGCGGCCTGGCGCTCGGCCGCCGCCCGGGCATCCCACTCGGCGGTGGACAGGCCGTCGAGGAGCGCGGCGCGGCGGGTCCTGGCCTGGGCCAGCTCACCTTCGGCCCGGGCGCGGCGGCGGGCGAGCTCGGCGTGGCGCGCTTCGAGGTCGGGGAGGCGGGCCGCCGCCTCGTCACGCTGCCGGACGGCGGAATCGCGCTGCCCGGCCAGGTCGGCGAGCGCCTGTTCCCGCCGCTTCCAGGCCTCGTGGACCCCTTCGAGGGCGGCGAGGACCTCGGCCGGCTTCGAGGCCAGGACCCCGGCGAGGTCGGGGCGGTGGGCCTCCAGGGCGTCCCGGGTCGGGCCGGCGAGCGCGCCCAGGGCCTCCTCGCGGGCGGCGGTGGCGAGTTGCAGGTCGCGGTCGTGCTCCCGGAGGCGGGAGGCGACGGACTGCGCGGCGGTTTCGGCCTCGTCGAGGGCCCGCCGCGCCGCTTCGAGGGTGGCGTCGGCGTGTTCGAAGGCCTCTCGCGCCCGGGCCGCAGCCGCCGCGAGGCGACGGGCCTCGTCGAGCCGGGCTCGGGCGCGCGCCTCGTCTTCGGCGAGGCCGTCGAGCAGCGACGCGAGAACCGGCGCGGGGTCGTCGCCTTCGCCGAGGGCGGCGAGCGCGGGCAGCGGTGCGGCCTGGTCGCGCCAGCGTCGGCGAAGCTCGGCGAGGCGGTCGAGGTGTTCGCGGTGGTGGGCCTGGGCGGCCTCGGCGGCGCCGGCGGCCGCCTCGGCGCGGGCGGTGGCCTCGGCGCGCTCGCGCTCGAGGCGGGTGCATTCGTCGCGAAGCGCCTGCTCGCGGCCCTCGAGGCGGGCGAGGGCCGTCGCGTCGGGGGCGCCCGCGCGCGCCCACGGGTGGTCGGGGGAGCCGCACACGGGGCAGGGACGGCCGTCGACGAGTCGGGCACGGAGGTCGTCGGCCGACAGGGCGTCGCGGGTCTCGCGGACGAGGGTGGCGACCTCGTCGAGGCGCGGGGCCAGCTCGTCGAGGCGGGTCGCGAGGCTGGCGGCCCGGTCGCTCAGGGCCTGGGCCTGCCGGCGGGCGGCGTCACGCTCGTCGGCCGCCTTCTCGGCGGCGCGGGCGGCGTCGGCGGCCTCGCGGGCGAGGGCGCGGAGCCCTTCGAGGCGCTGGCGGCGCTCCTGGAGCTCGGCGAGCGCCTCGACGGCGCGGTCGGGGGGGATGGCCTCGGCCGCGGCGCGGGCCTCGTCCCAGGCGCGCCGCCTGGCCTCGCGCGCCTCGCGGGCGGCCTGCACCGCCCGGTCGGCCTCGGCGCGGCGATTCGCGGCGCGCTCGGCGGCCTCGACCACCGCCTCGCGCTCGGCGTCGAGGCGGGCGATGCGGGAGGCGGCCTCGGTGGCGCGGGCCAGGGCGTGGCCCCAGTGGTCCCAGGAGCGGGCGATGCCCTCGAACCAGGCGTGCTCGTCGAGCCAGTCGCGAAGGGCGGCGATGCGCGCGTCCAGGTCGGCCAGCGCGCGCTCGGCGGCGTCGCGGGCCGACCGGGTCTCGTCGAGCGCCGCGGCGGCCCGAGTCTCGTCGGCCCGGAGGGTGTCGACGCCTCGCCGGCCCTCGGCGATGGCCTGGTCGAGCCGGAGGGCCTCGTCCCGCTCGGCGGCCCGGGCGTCCAGGCGCTCGGTCACGGCGCGGTGGGCCTCGTCGGCCTCGGCCTTCGCGCGGCGCGCGGCGGAGAGGGCCTCGGAAGCGCGCCGGAGCCGGGCCTCGGCGTCGCGCGCCGCGGCGTCGGCGTCGGCCTCGGCCTTGCGGGCGGCGTCGGCGCGGTCGAGGACCGGGCGGTGGCGCTGGGCGCGCTGCACGGTGGCGAGGTGTTCCCGGCGCGCCTCGACCCGGGCCTCGACCCGCTGCCGGTCGGTGTCCGCGAGGGCGCGGGCGGCCCGGTCGCGGTCGTCGGCGAGCCGCGCGGCCTGCTCGTGCCAGGCGAGCTCGGCGGCGGCGGTGGCTTCCGCCTTGCGGGCGGCTTCGAGCTCGTGGTCGAGGCGGGTGGCGGAGGCCTCGACGGCGGCGCGATCTTCGTCGGCGAGCACCTCGACGGCCTCGGCGCGGGCCCGGATCTCGTCGAGGCGGGCCGCCGCGTCGCGCCGGCGCTCGTGGGCGGCGACCGACAGGCGGGTGTAGATCTCGCTGGCGGGCACCAGGGCCTCGAGGAGCGCGGCCCGCTCGTCGGCCGAGGCGCGCAGGAAGGCGGCGAACTCGCCCTGCGCGAGCAGGGCCGCGCGGCGGAACTGGTCGAAGTCCAGCCCGAGGAGCGCGGCGACCCGGCGGACCACCGACCGCCGCCCGCTGGCCTCGATCTCGCCGGTATCGAGGCGGGTGAGGGTCATGTCGGGGTGCTGGAGCCGCCCGGTGGCCCGTCGCCGGGCGCGGTGGACCTTCCAGCGGCTGCGCCAGGGGATGCCGTCGCGGTCGAGGAAGTCGACCTCGGCGAAGCCCTCCGCGGCGCCCCGGCGCAGGAGGTTGCGGGAATCGGTGGCGCTGATGCGGTCGCCCTCCCGGGCCAGGAGGGCGGCCTGGACCGAGGCGTCGGCCTGGGCGGTGCGGGGCGTGGCGTTGTAGAGGGCGAGGCAGATCGCGTCGAGGATCGTGCTCTTTCCCGAACCCGTGGGCCCCGTGATCGCGAACAGGCCGGCATCTCCGAGGGGAGGGGCCGCGAAGTCGAGGTCGAAGGCGGGGAGGCTGGCGAGGTTTTCGCCCCGGACGGCGAGGATCTTCATGGCTGGGCCTCGTGCTGGACCTCGGCGAGCAGCTCCCGGAAGGTCTGGAGCAGCTCGGGGGCCGGGTCGGTGTCGTACTGCCGGCGGTGACAGAGGCGGAAGACCTCCTCGGGGGTGAGGTCGGCGAGGGTGACGGCGCCGGCCCGGGCGGCCAGGGGGTCGCCGTCGCCGGCGTAGGCGACGCCCAGGCGGACGAGGCGGGCGGCGCGGGAGGCCACGGCCTGCTCGACGGTGGCGCGCAGCGTGGGGTCGGGCCGGTCGAGGAGGACCTCCACGTCGAGGTAGGGCGGCGGGCCGCCGGAGGCCTCGGCGCGGGGCGGCAGCTCGGCGAGGGCGGCGAGCACCGCGTCGAGGGGGGCGCTGCCCCGCGCGGGAATGCGGATCACGTCGACGAGGCGGCGCAGGCGGCGCGGCCGGGCATCGACGATGTGCCCCTCGTCGTCGAGATCCACGACGTGGACCTGGTGGGGGTAGCTCGCCTCGGTGACCGAGAGGGGGATGGGGGAGCCGGCGTAGTGGATGCGGGGGTCGCCGCCGACGTGCTGCGGCCGGTGGAGGTGGCCGAGGAAGACCGCGGCGAGGTCGTCGGGGAAGACGTCGGCGGGCAGGGCGTGCTGGTTGCCGCCGAGGATGCGGCGCTCGCTCAGCTCGCTGAGCGCCGTCCCGGCGACGTAGCAGTGGCCGGTGGCGACCAGGACCCGCCCGGGACCGGCGGCCTCGCGGGCGATGGCGGTGGCTTCGGCGTAGAGCCGCCGGACCCCTTCGATCAGGGGGTCGTCGGCCTCGGGGACCGCGGGCAGGTCGGCCGGGCGCAGGTAGGGCATCGCGACGCAGAGCGCCGCCGCCCGGCCGTCGCGGTCGCGCAGGGGCACGAGCAGTTCATCGAGGCGGGGGCCGTCGGGCCCGCGGGGCAGGCTGCCGACCACCCGGATGCCGAGGGGGCCGAGGATCGCCCCGGGCGCCTCGAGGCGGCGGGCGGAGTCGTGGTTGCCGCCGATGACCACGATGTCGAGCCGCGGGTGCGCGGCGCGGGCCGCGGCGAGGAAGTCGAACCAGGCCCGCACCGCCGAGGCCGGCGGGTTGGCGGTGTCGAACACGTCGCCGGTGACCAGCAGGGCATCGGGCCGCTCGTCCGAAAGGATGTTCAGGAGCTGGTCGAGGAAGTCGGCGTGCTCGGCATCGCGGGGGATGTCGTGGAAGGTGTGGCCGAGGTGCCAGTCGGAGGTGTGAAGGATTCGGAGCAACGGACACTCTCGCTTGGCGTGGGCGGTGGGCTCGGGGCGGGGCGCCCGGTGGGTCATCCCGACCCTATTCGACCGGAGCGGAAGGCGCACCCTGTAAAGCGGACAAAAAATGCCCGCAAAATGGCGCGCCCCGGCCTTGACATCCGGGTCGCCACCGGTTCCATTCGCCCGGGAGCCGGCGCTCCGCCGGCCGCCACCCGGGAGCCGCCCATGCGACCCGCCCCAGAGTGCCCGTCCTGCCTCGCCCGCCTGGCCGCCCACTGCGCGCTCGTCGCCACCGACGACGGCGAGCGCGAGGCCGTCGCCATCGAGACCGCCCTTCGCCGGCTCACCGCCATCGAGGAGCCCCTGCCCCCGCCGGTGCTCGGCCGGGTGGTCTGCCGCGCCGTGGCCGAGGTCACCGGCAACGCGGACCCGTATGCCGCCGAGAAGACGCGGTTCACCGAGTCCGCCCGCGCGGTCCTCCCCCGCCTGCGCGAGCGCGTCGAGGCCTCCGACGATCCCCTCGCCGCCGCGGTGCGCCTCGCCATCGCCGGCAACATCATCGACTTCGGCCAGGGCTCCGGCTGGCAGGACGAGGCCTTCCGCCGGGCGGTGGACGAGGCCCTCGCGGTCCCCCTGGCGGTGGACCGGGTCGACGCCCTGCGCGCCGCCCTCGCGCGTCCCGGCCCGGTGCTCTACGTCCTCGACAACGCCGGTGAGGCCGAGCTGGACCGCCTGCTCATCGAGCGCATCGGCCCCGAGCGGGTGGTGGCGGTGGCGCGCGGGGGGCCGATCCTCAACGACTTCACCGTCGAGGACGCCCGGGCCTCCGGCTTCGCCGACCTCGTCCGGGTGCTGTCGAGCGGCAGCGATCTCGCCGGGTTGTCGCCGGCCGAGGCGCCCCCGGAGGTCCGCCGGCTCCTCGACGAGGCCGCCGTGGTCCTGTCCAAGGGCCAGGGCAACTTCGAGATGCTCCACGACGCCGATATCGCCGCCCCGGCCTTCTTCCTGCTCCGGGTCAAGTGCGCTCCCGTGGCCCGCGTCCTCGGCGTGGGCGTCGGGAGCTGGGTCGTCGCGGAGCGCTGATCCGCGATCCGCCTTTCTCCGGCCTTTCGGTCGGTGGCCCCGGCCCGGTCCCGGCCATACGATCCCCACCTCCCTTCGTCTCGTCGACCCCAACCGCGGGAGGCGCCATGGCTCGGCTTCGCACCCTCCTTCGCCGGGTGGCCTACGCGCTCGCCGGCCTCGTCGTGCTCCTCGTCGTCGGCGGCTTCTTCCTGCCCTCGCGGGCCCGGGTGGAACGCTCGAAGGTGGTCGAGGCGACGCCGTGCAACACCTTCGCGGTCCTCGACGGATTCACCTGGTTCCAGGACGTCTACCCGTGGCCCGAGCGCGACCCGGGCCTGCGGCTCGCGCTCGAGGGTCCCGCCGAGGGCGAGGGGGCGAAGCTTCGCTGGGAGAGCGCCGACCCGGAGCTCGGAAGCGGCAGCGCCGCGGTCGCCGCCGCGGAGGCCTGTCGGGAAGTCGAGGTGGCCCTGGACTTCGCCGACCACGGCCCGGCGCGCTGGACCTGGAGCCTGCAAGCCGATGGCCCGCGGGCTCGCGTCACCGCCAGCTTCGAGCAGGACTACGGGTGGAACCTCGCGGGCCGCTACGTCGGCCTCCTCCTCGACCGCTCCGTCGGCGCCGACCTCGACCGTGGCCTCGAGCGTCTCGCGGCGTTGATGGCGACGATGCCCAAGGCCGATGTGGGCGGCCTCTCGGTCGAGGTGGCGGAGGTGCCCGAGCGGCCGATGCTGTGGCTGCGAAGCCGGGCCGCCGTCGATCCCGCCAGCCGCGCGGCCGCCGAGGACGGGGCGATCCAGCGCCTCACGGACTGGATCCTCGCCCGCGGCCTCGCGCCGGAGGGCGCCCCGGTGGTGGTGGATCGCGGCGAGTCCGACGGGACCTGGTCCTTCGACGTGGGCCTCCGCTTCTCCGGCGGGACCCCCGCCATCGAGTCCGGCGAGGGCGTGCGCCTCGAACCCGGCCCCTCCGGCCGGGCCGCGGTGGTGGAGCACCGGGGAAGCCGGGCGGAGCTCGCGCGGGTCCGGGAGCGCCTCGACGCCTGGCTCGCCCTGCACCGCGCCCGGCCGACCGGGCTCAGCTGGGTCGAGTACGTCAGCGACCCCCGGGTCACGCCGCCCGACCAGCTCGTCGTCCGCCTCTACCGGGCCGTCGAGGTGAGCCGCCCCTGATGCCGACCCGGCCCGGCCGCGGTAGAACTCCGGTGCCGGTTCGGCCCGGCCCCCGCTTGCGCCGGCCGGGGGAGGCGACGTGAAGATCACCGACCTCGAAGACCTGGTGGAGCGCGACCGGGAGCACCGCTGCGAGGGCTACGGCGCGGCCCGGGTCTGCGTGCGGGTGGTGGGGGTGGCGCGGCTGCCGACCCGCTTCGGCGACTTTCGCATCGTGGCCTTCTGGAACAACCGGGACGCCGGCGACCACGTCGCCCTCGTTCGCGGGGACGTCATCGGCCAGCCCGACGTGCTGACGCGGCTGCACTCCGAGTGCCTCACCGGCGATGCTCTCGGCTCGCTCCGCTGCGACTGCCGCGACCAGCTCGAAGCGGCCCTGCGCGCCCTGGGCCGGGCGGAGCGGGGCATCCTGCTCTACCTCCGGCAGGAGGGTCGGGGCATCGGGCTGATGAACAAGGTGCGCGCCTACGCCCTGCAGGATCGCGGCCTCGACACCGTGGACGCGAACCTCGCCCTGGGCTTTCGCGACGACGAGCGGGACTACGCCATCGCCGCCCACATGCTCGCCAGCATCGGCCCGGCCTCGGTCCGCCTCATGACGAACAACCCGCAGAAGATCGACCAGCTCCGGGCGCACGGCATCGAGGTGTCGGGGCGGGTGCCCCTCGTGCTGCCGCCGAACCGGCACAACCGGAACTACCTCCGCACCAAGGCGCTGCGCTCCGGCCACTGGATCGACCTGGACGGCATCCTCGACGAGCAGTCCGAAGAATAGGGCGCGGCGCTGAACCCGGCGCTAGTCGTCGCGGCCGCCGAGGAGGCCGAGGCGCATCAGCCAGTAGAGGAGCTGGAGGATCGCCGAGACGGCGGCGGCCAGGTAGGTGGTCGCGGCCGCCGTCAGCACGGTGGTCACCCCGCGCAGCTCGGGGCCGGAGACGAGGCCGAGGCGAGCGAGGGTGGCGCGCGCCCGCCGCGAGGCGTCGATCTCCACCGGCAGGGTCACCACGGTGAAGGCGACGAAGGCGGCGAACAGGAGCACCCCGAGCTTCGCGAGCGAGGTGGCGCCGATGACGAGCCCGATCACGACGATCCAGATGCCGAGGTTGGTGCCGAGGTTGGCGACGGGCACCATCGCCTGCCGGAGCTGCATCAGCGCGAAGCCCCGGGCGTGCTGGATCGCGTGGCCGACCTCGTGCGCGGCGACCCCCGCCGCCGCCACCGAGGTGCCCCCGTAGACATCCGGGCTCAACCGAAGCACCCGGGAGCGCGGGTCGTAGTGGTCGGAGAGCCGCCCCTGCACCGGCTCGATGCGGACGCCGTGAATACCCTCCGCGCGCAGGATCGCGGCGGCGACCTCGGCGCCGCTCAGCCCCCGGGCCATCGGCACCCGGCTCCACCTGGCGAAGGCGGCCTTCGTCCACATGGCGGCCAGCGCGCTGAGCGCGAAGCCCAGCCCCATCATGAGCATGTAGAGCGGATCGTAGAACAGCATGACGGCTCGCTTGGGACGGGGTCGATCCGGGACGGGCACGCGACGGATTGCGTGCCGCGATGGGAGAACCGCTAGTCACGGTTCCCCTTCCCGACAAGCCGGGACCGGCCCGCGCCTGGCTTCACCCTTGAACAGATCGACGAATCCGCCGGCGCCGGTCGGGGACTGACGACGGTCAGCGGCCAGTTCGGCCCGTCCTCGTGGAGGCTCCCGCCGCTTCCGCGGGTTAGCGAAGGGGCTATACTCCTCGTGGAAGGTGTCCATGTGATTTCTGTTCGGATCCCCTTTGCGCCGGCCGGGTTCCGCCTCGCGGTATCCGGCGGTCGCGAGGGCATCGCCGCGCTCCCCCTGGGCCCTGGGATACCGCACCCAGAGGACGCAATCACCGGGGGTGCGGGGGTGGCTGGCAGGGGAGGGTAGGACGGATGGAGATGGTAGACCTTGACCCGCTCGTCCCCT
>WGAH01000519.1 GCA_015489145.1 Deltaproteobacteria bacterium | reverse complement strand
CTTGCCGGCGCCGATCATGCCGGCGATGCCGATGAACAGGTCCTGGAGGCGTTCCATGTCGCCGTCCTAACGCGAGGCGCCGCCGCGCCTCCACCCCGGGCCGATGCCGAGCAGGGGCCGGCGCGCTTCCAGCATGACCGCCGGCGGACGCCGATGCAACGGGGGCCGAGGCGCGCGCCGGCCCCTGGTCGGCATCGACCCGGGGTGGAGGCGCGGCGGCGCCTCGCGTTAGGACGGCGACATGGAACGCCTCCAGGACCTGTTCATCGGCATCGCCGGCATGATCGGCGCCGGCAAGACCACGCTGGCCACCGCCCTCGGCGAGCTGCTCGACCTGCCCGTCTACTTCGAGCCGGTCGCCGACAACGAGTACCTCGCCGACTTCTACCGGGACACGGCGCGCTACGCCTTCGCCACCCAGATCTACCTGCTCAACCGCCGCTTCCAGCAGCACCAGGAGATCATCTGGCGCGGCGGGGGCGGGGTGCAGGACCGCACGATCTACGAGGACGCGGTCTTCGCCAAGATGCTCGTCAACCTCGGGCTCATGGAGGAGCGCGACTACCGCACCTACCTCGGCCTGTTCCGCCACATGTCGAACTTCATGTGCCGGCCGAACCTCATCGTCTACCTCGACGTGAAGCCCGAGGTCTCGATGGAGCGCATCCGCATGCGGAACCGCGCCGTCGAGAGCGGCATCACGATGGACTACCTCCGCGCGCTGTACGACGAGTACGAGCGCTTCGTCGAGGACATCGCCCGCACCGTGCCCGTGGTGCGCGTCGACTGGGATCGCTTCCACGGCGCCGAGGAGATGGCCGCCGCCGTCGAGCGCGAGTACCTCCAGGGCAGCTTCCTGCGGCGGGTCACCTGGAGCCCGACGAATCCCTGAGGGCCCACGGCGCGGCGAGGCCGTGCTGGACCCCGGCGACGAGGCGAAGCGCGGGGGCGCCGACGCCGCTGACCAGGGCGGTGCCGGCGGCGAGGCGCAGGCGGGTGCGCGGGCCGAGGGGCAGGGTGGCGCCCAGGTCGGCCTCGACGGGGGTGGCGGCGCCCTGGAGGAAGGCGTCCAGCGAGGTCTGGCCGTGTACCTCCGCCGAGAGCACGGTGCCGCCGACCTCCCGGAGGAGGGCGAGGCGGGCCGCCACCGGGTCGTCCTCCGACAGCCCGCCGAGGTCCTGGGCGCGGCCGGCGCGGAGCCCGAGGTTGGCGATCGCCCGCCAGGGCCCGCCCGTCCACTCGCCGGCGAGGCCGAGCTCGCCCATGACGCCCGAGCGCCCCAGGTCGACCTCCCGGCCGCCGAGGGGGAACCACAGGCGCGCGCCGGGGGCGAGGTGCAGCCCGCTGGCCGACAGCGACCACCGCGCTTCCACCTGCCCGTCGCCGATGGCGGCGCCGCGGCTGCCCTCCAGCTCGCCGCGGGTGTAGAGCCAGGCGGGGAAGGCGGCGGCGAGGCGCACCGGGCCGACCCAGCCGGCGGCGGCGGCGCGCAGGGCCACGGCGTCGCGCACGACGGCCACCCTGCCGTCGTCGCCGTTCCAGACGAGCGGATCGCGAAGCCACCAGGTGTCGAGGCCGGCGGCGAAGCCGGTTCCGGGGCGGGCCTCGTCCGCGAACACGGCGCCGTCGGGCAGGACGGCGGGGGGCTCCGGGTCGGCGAGGACCCCGTCGAGCTCCGGCGCGGCGCGGGCGAGGCCGCCGAGGGCCACGAGGGCGAGAGCGGCGATCACGGCCCCACCCCCGGGGGAAAGCGGAAGGCCCGCGGCTCGGAGTCGATGCCGAGGAAGCCCATGCGGTCGAAGGCCGCCACCCGCCACCACACCGCCGGGGCCCCGTCGGGCAGCGAGGCGCCCACCGCCGGGCGGAAGGGCAGGAACAGGGTGTCGGGCCGCCAGGTGTTCCCCGTGACCTCCTCGACGGCGACGAGGGCGCCCATGTCCGGGGCGACGCTCAGCTCGACGCGGTAGCCCAGCGCGCCGTCCACCCCGACCCAGGTGAAGTCGGGGCGGCGCAGGGGGGCGCCGTCGGCGGGTCGCAGCAGCTCGCCGGGTCGCAGCAGGTCCACCGGCGGCGAGGGCGCCTCGCCCTTGCGGACCCGGCTGCCCTGCCCGGCGGCCAGCCGCACCTCGACGCCGGCGCCGAAGACCGAGACCGGCGCCTCGACCGCCTCGGTGCGGGCGGCGTCGGGCTCGGTGCTGACCCGGTAGCCCCCGCCGGTGCCCGCCGTGAGGCCGGCCTCGGTGCGAACCGCGACCGCGCCGGGCGTCTCGCTCGCGCGCACGCGCAGGCTGCCGGACTCGAGGTCGAGCAGGGTGGAACGCTCGTCGGCGTCGGCCCAGGCGGCGGCGACGGTGATGCAGGTGCCGCCGAGCAGCGTCACGTCGTCGTGCCCGGTGCCGCCGGGTTCGACGGCCAGGCGCACGGTGGCGTAGGCGTCGGGGCCGGTGCACAGCGCCGTTCCGACGGGAATGGTCGCGCCGGCCTCGACGGGCCGGGAGCCGGTGGGCAGGCGCAGGGTGGCCTCGCCGGTGAGCGCGAGGAGCAGCGCATCCTGGGAGGGCTCCTCGCCGGGGAGCTCGAGGACGCGGCCCGGCTCGGGCTGCTCGCCTTCCCCGAGGCCGTTGAGCGCCCGGATCTCGGCGGCCAGCGCCGCGTCGCCCCCGGCGAGGTCCTCGACGGTCTGGCCGGTGGCGACCACGGCGTGCCGCGGCCCCGCCCAGGCCCCGAGGATCAGCGAGACGAGCAGGATCACGGCGCCTCCTCGGTGAGGATGGGACGAATGCGGGCGTTGCGCTGCTGGTCGGCGGGCAGCCCCGGCGGCGGCGGCTCGGGATCGCCCACGACGATGCGCTCGGCGGGAATGCCGGCGGCCACCAGCGCCGCGACGGCGGCCTCGCCGCGCGCCCGGCCGAGCCGGAGGTTGGCCGCGAGCGAGCCGTCGGACGAGTAGGAGCCGGTGACGAGGAAACGGGTGTGGCCGGCGTGGACGGCCCAGTTCGCCACCGCCTGCCGCTGGGCCGCGTCGAGGCGCGCCGAGCCCGAGGCGAAGGTGACGAGGAGCTCCCCGGGCTCGGAAGCGCGCACCCAGGTGGTGTAGCCGTCCGACACCGCCACCTGGAGGCGCTGCACCCGGCCGCCGCCCTCGACCTCGACCTCGACCGCCCCCTCCGGCGCGGCGGCGATGGCGACGCCGTCCGCCCCCACCGCGACCTCGCGCCCGTCGAGGCGCACGACGTCGCCCGGGAAGGCCGCCACGACGAGGCCGCCCTGGGCCGGCGCGGGTTCCAGCCGCACCTCGAGGGGGTCGCGCACCCGGTCGTCGGCCGGCAGCCTGGCCGCGGCGCTGACGCGAACCGGCTGGCCGGCGGGCAGCTCGGCCACCATGCGCGGGGCCTCGT
>WGAH01000518.1 GCA_015489145.1 Deltaproteobacteria bacterium | reverse complement strand
GCCAGGAGGAGCGCCCCGGCCCCGCTCACGGCGCCCCGACGAGGTCCCGGATCGCCCCGACGAGGAAGATCGACCCGGCCCCGATGACGAGGGAACCGTCCCGCGCCAGCGGCAGGGCCGCCTCGACCGGCCCCGCCGGCAGCACCGGCACGTCGACGCCCACCAGGCGGCTGGCGAGGTCGCCGGCCGACAGCGCCCGGGGGTGGGCGGAGCTGGTGGTGAGGATGCGGTCGACCTGCGGCGCCAGGGTGACGGCGATGCCCCGGGCGTCCTTGTCGGCCCCGGCGCCGAGGAGCAGGGTGCGCGAGCGATCCCGCGGAAGCTCGCGCAGGGCCGCCGCCAGCCGCGCCGCCCCCGCCGGGTTGTGGGCGGCGTCGACGAGCAGGTCGGGGGCCAGCCACTCCAGGCGGCCCGGGTGCGTCGCCCGGGCCAGGCCCGCGCGCAGGGCGTCCTCGGGGACGGGGAAGCGGTCGGCCAGGCGGTCGAGGATCGCCACCGCCACCGCGGCGTTGTCGACCTGGTGGCTCCCGGCCAGCCCGACGCGCAGCCCGCGCAGGGAGCGCCCGCCGGGGCGGGACCAGTCGAAGACCCCGTCGCCGCGCGGGCGCACGCGGAAGTCCTCGTCCAGGCGCTCGACGGGGGCGGCCCTCTCGGCGGCGATGGCGCGAATCACCCGGAAGGCCTCGTCGGGCACCCGGCCGACGACCACCGGGCGGCCGGACTTGACGATGCCGGCCTTCTCGGCGGCGATGGAGGCCCGGTCGCCGCCGAGCACCTCGCAGTGGTCGAGGTCGATGGTGGTGATCGCCGTCGCGAGGGGGTCGACGACGTTGGTGGCGTCCAGCCGCCCGCCGAGGCCGACCTCGACGAGCGCCACGTCCAGGCCGACGCGGGCGAAGTGCAGGAAGCCGGCGATCGTCAGCAGCTCGAAGTAGGTGGGGGCGCAATCGCGCGCGAGGTCGCCCGCCTCGCGGGTCCAGGTCTGCTCGATCTCGAGGAGCAGCGCGGCGAGGGCGTCGTCGGCGATCTCGGCCCCGTCCGCGCGCACGCGCTCGTTGACCCGCTGGAGGTGGGGGCTGGTCAGCTCGCCCACCCGGTACCCCGCCGCCCCGAGCGCCGAGGCCAGCAGGCGGACGACGCTGCCCTTGCCGTTGGTGCCGGCCACGTGGACGACCGGGACCGCGCGGTGCGGCGCCCCGAGGAGGTCGAGGAGGGCCTCGACCCGCTGCAGGCCCAGGCGCACGCCCCGGTTGGCGGCTCGGCTGAGGATCGGGTGGGTGATCACGACGGGTCCACCAGGAGGTGCAGGAGGCGGGCGAGGGTGGGCCGCAGCTCGGGACGGCGGACGACCCGGTCGACCATGCCGTGCTCGAGGAGGTACTCGCTGGTCTGGAAGCCCTCGGGCAGGGCGTGGCCGATCGTCTGGGCGATGACGCGGGGGCCGGCGAATCCGACCAGCGCCCCGGGCTCGGCGAGGATGACGTCGCCGAGCATCGCGAAGCTCGCGGCGACCCCGCCGGTGGTCGGGTGGGCGAGCACGCTGATGAAGGGGCGGCCCGCCTCGGCGCGAAAGCGGGCGAGGGCGGCGGTGGTGCGCGCCATCTGCATGAGCGAGAGCACGCCCTCCTGCATGCGCGCCCCGCCGGAGGCGCTGACGATGACCAGGGCCTCGCGGCGGGCGGTGGCGCGCTCGACCTGGCGGGTGACGAGCTCGCCGACGGCGGAACCCATCGAGCCGCCGAGGAAGCGGAAGTCGAAGGCGCCGACCTGCACGGGAATGCCGTCGATGCGCGCGCTTCCCGCGAGGTAGGCCGCGGGCTCGCCGGTGCGGGCGCGGGCCTCGGCCAGGCGATCCGCGTAGGGCCGGGTGTCGACGAAGCCGAGGGGGTCGGCGCTGGCGAGGCGGGCGTCGTGGCGCTCGAAGCTGTCCGGGTCGACGAGGCTGTCGATGCGGCGGCGGGCGTCGAGGCGGAAGTGGTGGCCGCAGTCGGGGCAGACGCCGAGGGCGCGGGCGAGGTCCTCGCGGTAGACCAGCGCCCGGCAGCCCGGGCAGCGGGTCCAGGCCGGCGACCCCGAGGCCCCGCCCCGGCGGCGCGGCCGGCCACTGGGGCCGGGCGGGGCCTTCTCGAACCAGCGCGGACCGTCCGCCATGGGCCTCCCCGCGCGGCTCGCCGAGACGACCGGCGGGCGGCGCGACCCGACGAGCCTACCGCGCCGGGCCGCTCGCCACCACCCGGGCGCCGGGCGGGTCCTGGACGAGGCCCCCGGCGTCGAGCACCCCCGGCAGCCCCTCGACGAAGGGAAGGTTGTCGGGACCGTGG
>WGAH01000517.1 GCA_015489145.1 Deltaproteobacteria bacterium | reverse complement strand
GGGGCGCGCCGGGGGGAGCGGGGCCTCGGCCGCCGCGAGGGCCTCGTCGAGGACCACGGCGGCGCCCGGATCTTCGAGGAGCTGCCCCGTCGCCGTGCGCTGGCCGGCCCGGTAGAGGTTCAGCCGCCGCACCGCCACCGGGTCGAGGCCGAGGGTGCGGGCGATGCGGTCGAGGTGGCGCTCGGCGGCGAAGATCGCCTGCGGGGCGCCGAAACCCCGGAAGGCGCCGTTGGGCGGGGTGTGGGTGGCGGCGGCCACGCCGTCGACGTGGACCTCGTCGGCGTGGTAGGCGCCGGTGACGTGCAGCACGGCCCGGGACAGCACCACCGGGGTGAGGGTGTTGTAGGCGCCGCCGTCGAGGAGCACCCGGGCGTCCCAGCGCGCGATGCGGCCCTCGGGGGTGACCCAGGAGCGGATCTCGATGCGCGAGGGGTGGCGCTTGGTGGTGGCGAGGAGGTCCTCGTCGCGGCGGTAGACCAGCTTGACCGGCCGGCCGGCGGCGCGGGCGAGCAGCGCCGCGTGGATCGCCACCATGGAGGGGTACTCCTCCTTGCCGCCGAAGCCGCCGCCGGTGGTGGCCTGCACGACGTGCACCGCGTCGGGCCCGACGCCCAGCGCCCGCTCCAGGGCCTTCTGCACGTAGAACGGGCACTGCAGCGAGCCGATGACCGTGAGCATGCCGCCGTCGTCGGGGATCGCGATCATGCCCTGGGGCTCGATGTAGAGCTGCTCGTGGTGGCCCGTCTCGTAGCGCCCCTCGACGAGCCGCAGGCCCCCGGTCGGCACGGGGCCGGCATCCGGCACCTTGTCGATGCGGATGCGCTTGAAGACGTTGGGGCCCTGGCCGTCGTCGAAGATCACGACCTCTCCGCGCAGGGCCTCCTCCGGGTCGAGCACGGCGGGCAGGTCCTCGTAGGCGACGCGGACGTGCCGGGCGGCCTGCCGGGCGCGCTCGGGCGTCGGCGCGGCGACCAGCGCCACCGGCTCGGCGACGTGGCGCACCACCCCGTCGGCGAGGCAGGGCTGGTCGTCGGTCATCAGGTGGACGACGTTCTCGCCGGGAACGTCCCGGGCCGTGACGAGGATCACGTCCGACCAGTCGAAGTCCGGGTCGCGCTCGATGGCGAGGATGCGCGCGTGGGGGCGCTCGGCGCGCACGGTGGCGCCGTAGAGGCAGCCCTCGGGGCGCAGGTCGTCGACGTAGCGCGCCGCGCCCGTGACCTTGGCCACGCCGTCCTTGCGCGGCAGGCTCGTGCCGACGACGGCGCCGTGGGCTGGGGTTTCCGCATGCATGGGCCCGCTCCCGTTCCGTCGGTCCAGCCTAACCGATGCGGGCCGCCCGCCGGACGGGAGCCCGCAACCCGGCGCGCTACCAGGCCGCCCGGGCCAGCGCGACGGTGTAGGGGTCGCAGTCGGCGCCCACCGGCAGGGCGACCTGCTCGCGGGCCTCGCCGCCGGCGGGCAGGTCGCGGAGGTGGGCGGTCCAGGTGCGGTCGCAGCGGATCTCGACGTCGGCCTCGGCGACCGGCCAGGGGGCGCGGTTGGCGGCGCGCACCTCGACGTCCACCCGGCCGTCGGACCACTGCACGGCGCTCGCCGAGACCTTCAACCACGGCGAGATGTCGAGGGTGGCGTCGCCGTCGTGGCCGCGGGGGCGCAGCAGCAGCTCCCGGCGGGCGTGGTCGGTGGTCACGAGGAAGCGCCCGCTCACGTTGAGGCCGAGCAGCCCCACGGTGCCGTCCTCGTCGTCGGCGCAGGCCTCGCAGACCGAGACGGTGACCCGCCGCACCTCGAAGCCGCCGAGCCACACCCGGTCGAGGAGCGCGAGGCGGGCGCGGCGCTCGCCGCCGGCGGTCCGCACCGTGATCTCCGGGGCGTCGGCGGGCACGCGCACGCCGAGGCGGCGCAGCGTGCGCCGGTCGACGGTGGTGTAGCTCGCGCCGGTGTCGTAGAGCATCCACACGTCGTCGGTGCGGCCGCCGGGCCCCTCGAGGACGACGGGGATGCGGAGCGAGGAGCCCTCGCCCTCGTAGGGCAGCACCACCTCGTCCTCG
>WGAH01000516.1 GCA_015489145.1 Deltaproteobacteria bacterium | reverse complement strand
CTGGTGGTGGTCCTCGGGGTGGGGCTCGTGCACAACTTCGCCGCGCCGCGCTACCTCCTGCCGGCGATGCCGCCCCTGGCCCTCCTCGCCGCCCGGGCCGCTCCCCGGCGCCTCGCCTTCGCCGCCGCCCTCCTCCAGGGCGCGCTCGCCGTCGCGATCACGGGAGCCGAGCACCGCTTCTTCGCCGCCGGGGACGCGGTCGCCCGCGAGGTCCTCGCCCGTCACCCCGAGGGCGGCGCCTTTTCCGGCGAGTGGAGCTTCCGGTGGCGCATGGCCCGGGGCGGCTGGCGCTTCTGGCCGGGCGAGGGGACGCTGCCGCCGGGCACCCTCGTCGCCCTGCCCGAGGAGGCCTCGCCGCCGCCGCGCCCGGACGGCTGGCAGCGGGTGGAGGCGGTGGCCTCGGAGGCGGGCCGGCTGCGGGTCGCCTGCGCGGCTCGCGGCATCGGTCTCTACGGGGACACGCTGGGCGTGCTGCCCCTGGGCTGGGTCCCGGGTCCGCTGGAGGAGGCGACGGTCTGGCGGGTGCCCGGGGAGGAGCGGTGAGCGGGCGCGGCGCCGATCCGGGCGCCGGCGCGGCGCCGGTGGGCGACCGCGGGCCCCTCGGCCGCGCCGCCGAGGACGCCCTGTTCGACCACCTCGGCCGCCCCCCCTGGGCCACCCTGGCCCTGCTGGCGGCGGTGGTGGGCATGCACCTGCGCCTGGCGGTCCTCCTCCACGACCGCCCCCGCCGACCCCTCGGCTGGGCCGCCGCGCTCCTCGCCGAGCGGGGTCCGCGCTTCCTCGAGAAGGTCGGCGCCATGGTCGGCAGCCGGGTCGACGCCGGCGAGCTGCAGCGCCTCGCGAGCTGCGTCTTCCTCCACGGCGGCGCGCTGCACCTCCTCCTCAACGGGGTGGCCCTGTTCGCCCTCGGCCGGCTGTGCGAGGCGGTCTACGGGCCGGCGCGCTTCCTGTGGCTGTTCATGGTGGCCGGGGTCACGGGCGGCCTCACCTCGTGGGTGGCCGGGGTGCGCGTCAGCGTCGGCTCCAGTGGGGCCATCTTCGGGCTCCTCGGCGCCGCCGTCGTCTTCGGCTGGCGCCACCGCCACCAGCTCCCGCCCGAGACCGGCGCCTTCTTTCGCGTGAAGCTCGTGCCCTGGCTGGTGCTCAACCTGGCGGTCGGCTTCCTCGTCCCCGTCATCGACGGCTACGGCCACCTCGGCGGGCTGCTCGGGGGTTCGGCCCTGGCGGCGATGCTCGGCAACCGGGTGGTGCCCGGCGAGGACTCGGGCCCGCTCGCCCACCTCGGCATGGCCCTGGGCGCGGCGGCGCTGCTCGGGCTGGCGGCCTGGGGGCTGGCTCCGGCCCTCGGGGCGGCGGGTTAGCCGGGCCCCATGCGCGCGGTGGTCCAGCGGGTGAGCGAGGCGGCCGTCCGGGTGGACGGCGAGGTGGTGGGCGCCATCGGCCCGGGGCTCCTGGTGCTCCTGGCGGTGGCGCCGGAGGACGGCGAGGCGCAGGTGCGCTGGCTGGCCGACAAGGTGGCGAACCTCCGCGTCCACGCCGACGGGCAGGGGCGCATGAACCGCTCCCTGCTCGACGTGGGCGGCGGGGCGCTGGTCGTGTCGCAGTTCACCCTCTACGGCGACTGCCGCCGGGGCCGCCGCCCCTCCTTCGTCGGCGCCGCCCGCCCCGAGCACGCCGAGCCCCTCGTGACCCGCTTCGCCGCGCGCCTGCGCGATCTCGGGGTGGCCCCCGTCGAGACGGGCGTGTTCGGCGCGCACATGGCGGTGTCCCTCGTCAACGACGGGCCGGTCACCCTGGTCGTCGACACCCCCTGAGGCTCAGCGGCGCGGCGCCTCCTCGGCGGGACCGGTGCGGACCTGGGCGAGGCGCAGCTCCTTCTTGTTGTGGCGCCAGCCCTGCCGCATGCGCCGCTCCTCGGCCCGGGTGCGGCCGCCGAAGCGCCACGACAGCTCGGTGGTCTGGAGCAGCCAGGCCCCGGGGAAGGACGAGGCCCCCACGCCGACGCGCAGGTCGGCGCGGCGCCAGGAGAACTGCCAGGCCACGCTGGCGACGTAGCTGTCGCGCAGGGCCACCGTGCCCGACTCGTCCTGGCTGAGCACCGTGTCCAGGCCGAGGATGGGCGGCAGGTCGAGGTCCACGTCGGTGAGCACGCTGCCCCACAGCCGCGCCTGTCCCTGGAGGATCACGCTGTCGCGGCGGTTGACGCGCACGTCGGTCGCGACCCGGAAGGACAGCGCCTGGGCCCGGGCGTGCAGGGTGGCGTCCTGACCGGCGAGCTGGGAGATGTCCCAGTCGCGGACGTTTTCGCCGGTCAGCGCCGTGATCGCCGGCGAGAGGTCGGCGAGGTCGGGCAGGCCGTCGGCGCCGTAGGTGCTCCAGGTGCCGGCGACGTGGAAGGACCAGGGTTCGAGGATGCGGACGGAGACGGCGCCGGTCCAGGCGGTCTGGAAGCCGAGGAACTCGCCGAGGCGCAGGCGGTAGTGGGTGCCCTCGGCGCCGAGGTCGAAGGGGCCGAGGCGAAGGAGGTTCACCTTGGCGCTCCCGTTGGCGATGCCGAGCAGGTCGAGGGGCACCTGCGTCGAGAGCTGGGTGCGGGGCAGCGCGCCGACGGTCACCCGCCCGAGCCCGACCCGCGCCTCGCCCCACTCGAGGGTGTAGGCGGTGAAGTCGGTCTGGGCGTAGGGGTTCTGGGGCAGGCGCGAGCGCTTGGGGCGCAGCCACTCCAGCTCGGACTCGCTGAGGGGGCGCAGGGTGAGGGCGCCTCGGAGGGGTCGACCGGCGGGGCGGCGCGCTCGGCGGCGGGCGCCGGGGCGGCCTCGGCGCCTGGCGGCGTCACGGGCTCGGCCGGCGCGGCATCGGCGCCTGGCGGTGTCACGGGCTCGGCCGGCGCGGCCTCGGCTTCCGCGGGAGGAGCGGCTTCGGCTGGCTCGGAGCTGGCGCCGCCGACGACGATGTCGCCCAGGGGATCGCCGGCGGCCCGGGCGGGACCGGAGGCGAGGGCGGCGAGGGCGAGGAAGGCGGGGGAAAGGGG
>WGAH01000515.1 GCA_015489145.1 Deltaproteobacteria bacterium | reverse complement strand
ACCTCCCACCGCTTCGACTCCGGGCCCGCCGGCCACGCCGAGGCCGACGCGGGCAACGCCTCGACGGGCGTCGTGGACGTGACCGGCGCCTACACCGGGCGGGACGCGCGCACCTGGACCCTCACGATCACCGCCTCCGGCGACGTGGGCGCGGCGACGTTTTCGTGGACCGCCTCGGACGGGAGCAGCGGCGCGGACACGACGGCGGCCTCGGTGGCGCTCTCGGACGGCGTGAGCGCCACCTTCGCCGACGGCTCGGCCTCGCCCTCCTTCGTCGCCGGCGACGCCTGGACGCTGTACGCCCGCCCGGACATCGCCGCGCCCGACACCGGCACGACCGTCGGGGCGGCGCTGGCGGCGGCGATGGTGGACGGCAAGGTGGTGTGCTCCACCTGCCACGACCAGCACTCCCAGGCGGCGAGCCCGGCGGACCCGGCGGCCCCGGCCTACGGCGGGACGGGCACCGGCGAGGGGCGGCACTTCCAGCGCGTCGACAACGACGCCGACCAGATGTGCCTGAGCTGCCACGCCCCCCGCGACGTGGCGAGCGCCGCCGACGGCTCGCACCCGGTGGGGGTGCCGATCCCGGCGAGCGCCGACTACACGACGCCGACCGGCCTGGACCTCCTCGGCGGAAACGTCTCGTGCTCGACCTGCCACGTCGTCCACTTCGCGAGCGCCTCGGACGGCAACCTCCTCGCGGAGGGGACGGCGACCCTGTGCGCCGAGTGCCACGCCCTCGGGGCCGCCGGCGCGAGCCACCTCGACGGGAGCGCCGGCGCCACCTGGCCGGGAGGGCAGTACGGCTCCGACTACCCGGCGCGCACCGACACCGGCGGCTGCCCCAACTGCCACGCGCCCCACGGATGGCCCGACGACGACGCCGTCGCCGACTACCCGGGCCTGCTGGTCGAGCAGTACGACCAGGCCGACGACGGCACCGACCCGGCCGACGACGAGGACCTGTGCCGGACCTGCCACGACGGCGCGCCGGCCTCCACCGACATCTGGACGCAGATCACCCAGGGCACCAACGGCACGGCCATCCACCACCACCCGGTGCGGGACGCCGAGCAGTCGGCGGGCCGGTCGGTGGAGTGCCGGGACTGCCACAACCCCCACCAGGCGACGAGCGCGGAGCCCTGGGCGGGGGCCGGCGGCGTGGCCCTGGACGGCACGAGCATCGCGGTGGGCGACCCCGTCGAGGAGTACGAGGTCTGCCTGAAGTGCCACGGCGACGACTACAACGCGGCGCGCGCCCGGGCGACGAACAAGCGCACGGAGTTCGCCGCGGACGCCAGCGCCTACCACCCGGTGCAGCAGGCCGGGCGCAACACCTCCGAGGCGATGCAGCGCTCGCTGCTCGGCGGGTTGACCACCAGCTCGACCCTGCTGTGCTCGGACTGCCACGCCGACGACGCGACGGGCGGCACCCAGGGGCCCGTCAGCAACTACGCCGGCGGCGAGCCCCTCGGCCCCCACGGCTCGGCCGAGGCCTACCTGCTGCGGGCGGCCTACCCGGCGGATTCGTCCTCGCAGAGCTACAGCAGCGCCGCCTACGCCCTGTGCTTCCTGTGCCACTCGGAGACCGCCCTGTTCGACAGCACGCAGACGAACTTCGACGACCACCGCAAGCACGTGCAGAACGCGGGGACCCCGTGCGCCGTCTGCCACTACAACGTGCACGGCAACGCCAACGACACGGCGAACACCTGGTACCGCATCGACGGCACCCTCTACAAGAACGGCCCGCCCACCGGCTACAAGACGCGCCTCATCGCCTTCATGCCCGGCGCCGTGACCGGCACGACCTACAGCGTGCCGACCTGGGGCTACGACACGAGCAGCCACCGAGGCTACTGCTGGCTCCGGTGCCACATGCGGGGGCACAACCCCAAGAGCTACACCCCGGACGCGGGGCTCGCGCAGGACGCCTGGACCTACTGAGCGGGGCGGCGGGCGGCGAGGGCCGCCAGCGCGGCGAGGAGGGCGGCGAGGAGGCCCGAGGGGCCCGGCCCCGTCGCGCAGCCGCAGCCGCGGGCCTCGCCGCTCCCGGTGTCGCCGGGACCGGGGCGGCCGGAGTCCTCGGGGGCGCCGGTGTCGGGGAGGCCCGTGTCGGGGAGGCCCGTGTCGGCGGTGGCGTCGGTGACGCGGAGCTGGAAGGGCCAGGCGAGGAAGCCCGTCGCGTCGGCCTCTCCCTCGTCGTAGGGGGCGTTGAGGTAGTCCGCTCCCGCCGAGGTCATCGCCACCCGGGCGGTGAGGTCCCAGGTGCCGACCTCGCGGCCCCGCGCCGTCACCGCCAGGGCGGCGGAGCCGTGGCTGGGGACGGGCCCGTGAATCGCGGTCACGCGCGCGTCCTGGACGAGCACCTCCCCGGCGTCGGGCAGGGTGGCGGTCTCGCCGGGCTCCCAGGTCTCCACCGTCCAGGCCTCGTCGAGGGCCTCGTCGCGGGCGGCGGCGAAGTCGACGGCCTCGCCGTGGGTGAGCACCAACCAGGCCTCGCCGTCGGCGCCGGCGTCGTCGATGGTGAAGCGCAGGGTGGCCTCGCCGTCCACCACGTCGTCGGCCGGGGCGTCGAAGCGGGGCACGGCGGTGGCGAGGGCGCGGCTCGCCGACACCCGCCCGTCGGACCGCACCTTGCCCACCCACTCCTCGGCCTCCTCGGCCGAGGCGCGCAGCACCCGGGCCACCTCGACGGCGGTGAGGTCGGGGTGGGCCTCGAGCACCAGCGCCGCCACCGCCGCGACGACCGGGGTGGCGTAGCTCGTGCCGCCGGAGGTGTAGAAGTCGTCGTCGGCGTAGACGCCGCAACTGCACAGGTCGGCCCCCGGCGCGGCGAGGTCCACCGAGCGGGCCCCGTAGTGGCTGTAGCTGTTGAAGCCGTCGTCCTCCATCGCGCTGGCGACGGCGACGATGTGCTCGTCGGAGAAGCTCGCCGGGTAGATCGGGTAGGCGTCGTTGTCGGCGTCGGCGCAGTTCGGCTCGTCGCAGTTGGCGGCGGCGGCGACGAGGAGGATGTCGGCCTCGCCGAGCGCGGTGACGGCGTCGTGGAAGCTCGTGGTCGTGCCGCTGCTGCCGATGGAGTAGGACAGCACCCGCACCCCGAGGTCGCCCTCGGCGAGGTCGGCCATCGCGCTGACGGCGTAGGAGTAGTAGAGGGCGCCGGAGCTGTCGGCGATCTTCTGGAGGTTGAGGCGGCCGAAGGGGGCGACCCCGGCCCGCCCGCGGCCGTTGTCGGGCACGGCGGCGATCATGCCGGCGATGAAGGTGCCGTGGGAGGGGACCCCCGACGACCAGGACACCTCCGGGTCGTCGTCCCAGTCGCCGTAGTCGTAGCGGCCGTCGATGCGCCCCTCCAGCTCGACGTGGCTGGTGAGGAAGCCCGAGTCCTCGATGGCGACGACGGGGGCCCAGGTTCCGTCGGCGCTGGCCCAGGCATCGAAGGCGCCGATCCGGTCGAGCTCCCAGAGGTCGGGGCAGTCCTTCGTGCCGGCGGCGTCGGGCGCGTCGGCGGGCACCGCCGCCGGGATCGCGGCGGGAAGCGCGTCCATGAGGCGGTCGCGCTCGGCGTAGCGCACCCCGGGCCAGGCGGCGATGGCCTCCACCGGCGGGGGGCCGGGGAAGTCGGCGACGCACAGCCGCGCCCGGGACCAGCAGCCCCGCACCCGCGCGCCGGCGGCCTCCAGGCGGGCTTGGACGCGCTGGCGGTCGTCGGGACCCTCGAAGCCGACGAGGACGGTGTCGGGCCCCGCCGCCGCGGGGCCCGACACCGTCCTCGTCGGCTTCG
>WGAH01000514.1 GCA_015489145.1 Deltaproteobacteria bacterium | reverse complement strand
GCGCTCTACCTCGCCCTCGGCGCGGTGGTGACCGTCATCGTGCTGTTCGTCGGCGCCGTGATCGGCGTGAGCCTCTACCGCCTCGTCCAGCCCGAGCCCGTCGCCACCACCCAGGCCGACCCGGAGGTCCGCGTCCTGCTCCCCGCCGACGCCTCCCTCTACGTCGACCAGCGCGCGGTGGCCGGCGGGGCGCAGCGCCGCGTCTTCCTCCACCCGGGGCGCTACGAGATCCGCGCCGAGATCCCCGGCGCCGAGCCGATCACGACCTCCGTCGAGCTGCGCGAGGGCGAGATTCGGGTCATCCGCTTCGAGGTCCACCACCCCGGCGAGGAGGGCTCGGAGGCTCCCGCCCCATGAGCGGCGGAACCCTCGCGGTGCCGCGCGCCGCCGTCGAGGCGCTGCGCCCGCGGCAGTGGGCCAAGAACGGCCTGCTGTTCGCCGCCCTCGTGTTCTCGGTCCACTTCACCGACCCGCGGGCCGTGCTCCGGGCGCTGGCCGGCTTCGCCGCCTTCTGCCTGATCAGCAGCGCCGGCTACATCCTCAACGACGCCCGCGACGTCGAGGCCGACCGGGCCCACCCGACCAAGCGCCGCCGCCCCATCGCCTCGGGGCGGCTGCCCCTGCCGCTGGCCTGGGCCGAGATGGTCGCCGCCTTCGCCGGCGGCACCGCCATCGCCTGGTGGCTCTCGCCCTGGTTCCTGCTCGTGGCCCTGCTCTACCTCGCCACCACGGTGAGCTACTCGCTCTACTTCAAGCACGTCGTCATCCTCGACGTGATGTTCATCGCCGCCGGCTTCCTGTGGCGGGCGGCGGCCGGCGCCGTCGCCATCGGCGTCACCATCAGCCCCTGGCTGCTGGTCTGCACCGCCTTCCTCGCGCTGTTCCTCGGCTTCAACAAGCGCCGGGGCGAGCTGATGAAGATGGCCGACCAGGCCACCGTCACCCGCCGCAACCTCGCCGACTACACGCCGGAGTTCGTCGTCGAGCTCCAGGCCGTCACCTCCTCCGGCGCGATCATCAGCTACGCGATCTACACGGTGCTCGGCTCGCCGACGCCCTGGCTGCTGCTCACCCTGCCCCACGTGCTCTACGGGGTGTTCCGCTACATCTGGCTGGTCACCGTCAAGAGCGAGGGCGGCGCCCCCGACGAGACGCTGTACCGCGACCGCCCCATCCTGCTCACCGTGGTGCTCTACGGGCTGACGGCGGTGGCGATCCTGTTCCTCGCGCCCCTGCGGAGCTGATCCGCGGCGGCTCGCGGTCGGGCGGCGCCCCTCCCTCAGCGAGGCGGGATCTCGACGAACACGTCGTCGCCGCCGGCCTCGAACCCCGGCCGCGTGCGGCTGTCGCGCCGGCGGTTCGGGCCGAAGGAGTAGACGACCAGCGGCTCGTCGGGGCCGGTCCAGAGCACCCAGTACGGGTCGTTCCAGGGGTCGAGGAAGTAGCCGAGGCGGTCGCGGCGGGCCTCGCCAGGGCCCTCCTCTCCGGGGGAGCGCCGCCCTTCGAGGAAGGCGCCGTCGGCCCCGAAGCGGAGGTAGCCCGCTTCGAGGGCGGTGTAGACGCGCTTGTGGACGCGGCTCTTGCGGCGGAGCCGGCCGGTGGTGGCGCCCGGGCGGGCCAGGTCGCCGGCCAGGCGGTCCAGCTCGGCCCGGGCCTGGGCGGCGCGCTCGGCGTCGGAGCCGTACAGCAGGCGGTCGAGGAGACCGGGCGTCGCCGCCGACAGGGCGGTGAGGCCCGCCAGGCCGGCGACGAGGGCCAGGCGGCCCCGCCGGGTGGTCGCCCCCGGCCGCCGCAGCCAGGCGTCGAGGAGGAACAGCAGGCCGAGGCCCAGCTCGGCGGCCTCGCCGGACAGGTCCATCGGGTAGGCGATCTCCATCCAGGCGACGGCGCCGAAGGCCCCTGCCAGCGCCGGATCCGGCAGCCAGGCGGCGAGGCCACCGGCCGGCCCGGCCCGGCGCAGGGCCGGGGCGAGCAGGCCGCCGCCGACCAGGCCCCAGGCGCCGGCGATGAGGGCGACGAGGTTCTTGCTGTCCAGCGCGAAGTCGAGCAGCTCGTGGCCCATGAGCAGGTTGTGGACGTTGAACTCCTGCTGGTAGTTCTCCTCCAGGAAGATCTCGGGCGGCTGGAAGGCGAACAGGCGCTGCCCCCAGGAGATCTCCTCGCCGGCGACGAAGAGGCAGAAGGCGCCCAGGGCGAGGAGCGCGATGCGACCGAGGCCCCCGGCCCGGCGCAGCCCCGAGAGGTAGGCGAGACCGGCCAGGGCGAAGACGTAGAAGGTGCCCCACTCCACCACCCCGTCCTCGCGCATCGCCACGCGCCAGCCCTCCGGGTCCCGGGCCACGAGGACCAGGACCAGGGCCAGCAGGTCGAAGGCTCCCAGCGCCAGCAGCCGGTCGGCCCGCCGGGTCCAGCCGGCCGCGCCGTGGGCCGCGAGGATGGCGGCGACCGCCGCGAGCCCGATCCACCAGCTCACCGTTCCTCCCCTTCCCGCGCGCTCCGGGAACCCGGCATCGGCCGCGGCGGCCCCATCCTACAGCGAAGGGGGGTCAGGGGGCGCCGCCGGGCTGCCCGCCGGTGTCGTCGGCGGAGGCGACGTAGCCCATCTCGACCAGCCAGGGGTCCGGCGCCGAGGCGAGGCGGGTGCCCCCCTCGCCGGGATCGCGGTCGCGGAAGCCGACCACCAGCGGCAGGACGAGCTGCCCCGGCGGGGCGTCGGGAAAGGGCAGCTCGGCCTCCAGGACGATGCCGTGGGCCATCGGCTCGGAGAAGGCGTAGCGGGCGCCGGCGACCTCGCGGGGACCGCGCTCGTCCGGGTCGGGCACGGTGAAGGTCCAGCTCCGGTCGGCGAAGGTGAGGGTGAGCGCGTCCTCGCCGGGCAGGAGGTGGTCGTCGCGCAGCCGCACGGCGACGAAGACCCGGTCGCCGTCGCGGCGGGCGGCGACGCCGAAGCTCGCGTCCCGGGGCCCCGACCAGTCCTCGGCCCCCTCCAGCACGCTCTCGGCGGTGTCCACGGGGACGGCGCGGGAGGCCCGCCACTCGCCGAGCCGCCCGTCCACCTCGGCCCTGCCCCGGGTGGCGGCCACGAGGTCGAGGCGCTTGAAGCGGGCGTGCAGCAGGGCGCGCTCCCATTCCGGCAGGTCGGCGGTCGTGAGCCACCAGGTGCCCAGGATCGCCTCGACGCCGTGCATGACGGGAATCCAGCGGTCCTCCTCGGCGCGGGGGAGGCGCAGGGCGAGGTCGCCGCCCTCGTCGCGGACGTGGAACCCGGTGCCCGGGCCGAGGCGGTCGCGGGTGCCGCCCTGGCGGGGTTCCGGCTCCGGCGGCTCCAGCCGGTCGAAGAAGCCGAGCCAGCGCGGGGCCCCGGCGGTTCGCAGCCACACGCCGCGCTCCTCGATGCCGACGAGCTCGGGTGGCGCGTCGAGGGCGACGGTGCGCCCGCCGCCCCCCGGGGCCAGGTCGGCGAGGCGGAGGGTCCAGGGACCGCCCTCGGCGGCGGGAGGCTCCACCCGGACCTCGCGGGCCCAGCGGGGCCCCAGGGCCAGGGCGCCGCCGACCGCCCGCACCACCGGGCCGGCGCCGGGGCGGCCCAGCTCGACGACGAGGCTGACGGGCCGGTCGGAGCGCTGCATGCGCACCACCGCCGTCAGGG
>WGAH01000513.1 GCA_015489145.1 Deltaproteobacteria bacterium | reverse complement strand
TCCTCGGGGGGCGGGGCCGACCAGGCGAGGTAGACGAAGCCGCCGCGCTCGAAGGCGACGGGGCCGTCGAGCCCTTCCGGGCCGGGGGTCAGGGCGCTGTCCCAGGCGAACAGGCGGAAGGCGGGGCTCGCCGGCGGCGCCGCGCCGGCGTCGGCCACCGCCGGCGGGGCGGTGCCGTCGGGGAGCGGGGCGGCGAGGAGGACCACCCGCGCCGTCGCGTCGTCGCCGCGCACCCGGGCCACCCGCTCGGCCGTCCCGTCGCCGTCGAGGTCGAGGGTCCAGGCGCCCTCCACCGTCCACCCCTCGGCGGCGACGCCGAGCTCGGCGGCGGCGGCGAGGATGCCAGCGGGCTCCTCGGCCGGCTCCACCGGCAGCGCCCGGGCGTCCTCGGGGACCAGGCCCACCACGGCGCCGGCCTCGTCGCGCGGGAAGGGGGCGTCGGCGGGCAGGGGCGGGGCCCCGGCCGGTTCGGGCACGGCGTCGAGGCCGAGCGCGCGCACCACCAGGGGCGGCAGGGCGCGGATCTCGCCGGCCACCAGCCGCCAGGGCGCATCCGGGGAGGCGCCGTCGACGACGATGTCCCGCACCTCCCGCCGGAGCCGGACCCCGGCCGGCAGGGGGCCGCCGAGGATGTCGGCGGTGAGTGCCACCTGCGGTTCGCCGGGCCCCTCCGCGCTCGCCCAGCGGCCGCCCCCCGATAGCGGGTGGACCAGCCAGGCGGCGCCGGTGTCCTCGTAGACGCGCCCGCCGGCGAGGACGGGCGGGCCGGCCAGGGGCGGGAGCAGCGCCGCCACGTCGCGGCGCGCGCCGGTGATGCGGCGGAGGTCGACCCGGTGCCCCGGGCGCGCCGACAGGGCGACCACCCGCCCGCCGAGCACCGTCAGGAACACCGGCGGCGCGTCGGGCCCGCAGCCCGGATCCCAGCCGACGGGCTGCACGACCGCGCCGGCGCCGACCCGCACCTCGACCGCAGGGGTCCAGCCCGGCGCCTGCCCGGGGACGAAACACACGGGCAGGTGGGGCCCGCTCCCCCCGGCCGGCCGGGCCGCGAGCTCCCCGACCGCCTCGGCCGGCAGGCCCCAGCGCAGCAGGAGCTCGCGGGCGACGGCGTCCCAGGGGCGCAGCGAGCCGTCGGCGGCGCGGGAGACCCAGCGCACCTCCGGCGGAACCGGCAGGGGGATCGGCGGGTCGGTGCGGACCTCCACCTCGCGCCCCCGGACGCTCACCCGCAGGAAGGTCTCGGGAAAGCGCTCGACGAGCTGGCCGAGACCGGCGTGGTTGGGGTAGCGCGCCGCCACCGCCCGGGCCGCCTCGGGGGTGTCGGCGGCCCGCACGGCGGCGTCGCCGGCCATGCGGCGAAAGTCGCGCTCGTGGCGGGTGCCGGCGTAGCGCCGGGCGGCGGCGAGGAGCTCCTGCTCCGTCGCGTCGGTGGGGACGGTTCGCCAGGCGGCATCGGCCTCGCGGGCGAGGGCATCGCCGGCGGCCTCGGTCCCGGCCCACTTCTCGCCGTAGGCCCGCCACGCGGCCACGGTGTTGGCGGCCTCGGCGAGCGGCCACTCGGCGTCGGCGCAGGCCGCCCGAAGGGCCGGGTCGGCGTCGGGGCTCGCGGCCTTCCACTTCTCGCAGCGCGCCAACGCGGCCTCGAGGTCGTCGGCGGCCAGGCGCGCGACGACCTCGGCGCGGTCGGCGGCCCACGCCGATGCGGCGACGATGAGGAGCGCCAGGGGCGCGACCTTCACCGCAACCACCCCCGGCGCCCGGGCTCCGCCTCGCCGAAGATGCGCGCCTTGAGCACCCGGAGGTCGCGGGCCACCGCGCTGCGCGGGTGGGCCTCGAAGATCGTCTCGCCGGCGCCGATGGCGGCGTTCACCGCCTTGTAGTCGTTGGCGATGGTGGCGATGACCGGGTGGCGGAGCTGGTCGGCGACCTCCTGCAGGCTCGGGAACAGGCGCGGGTGGTAGCGGTTGAGCACCAGGTGGACGCGCTCGCGGGGCACGCCGAGGTCGCGCAGGATCAGGAGCCGGCGGGCGGCCTTGCGGAGCGCCGGCACCTCCTGGGTGGCGACGAGGACGACGTGGTCGCTGGCGAGCACCACGCCCCGGGCCGCCTCGGCCAGCGCCGAGCCGAGATCGACCACCACGTCGTCGAAGGCCCGCACCAGCAGGCCGAGGAGGTCGTCGGCCTGCCGGCGGCTCATCGACACGCTGTCGAGGTCCTCGGGGGGCTGGGGCAGGACGGCGAAGCCCCCCTCGTGGCGGTGGACGAGGCGGCGCAGGCGTTCGACCTCGATGGCGCCGCCCCGGCGGAGCACGTCCTCGGTGGTGGTGCCGGCGGGAAGGTCGAGGGCGGCGAGCAGGTCGCCGCTCGACACGTCGATGTCGGTGACGATGACGTTGCGGCCCGGGTCCTGGGCGAGGAGGTGGCCGAGGGCCACCGTGACCGTGGTCGCCCCCACCCCGCCCTGGCAGCCGAGCACCGCGAGCACGCGGCCGGGCGCCGCGGGACCCCGCTCCCCCAGCTCGGCGAGGAGGTCGCGCAGCGCCCCCACCTCGTCGGCGGGGTCGAGGACGTCGCGGCAGCCGGCGCGCATGGCGGCGCGGAGCAGCTCGGCGTCGGGGGCCGGCGCGAGGAGGACCACCTCGGCGGCGCGGGCGAAGCGGGCGGCCTCGTCGAGGGCGGCGCGGGGATCGTCGCCGGCGCCGACGAGGACCACGGCCGGAGCCTGCCGGAGGACGGCCTCGCGGTCGGCGGGGCGGCGCGGATCGGCGGCGACCAGGCGGCCGGCGCCCTCGAGGGCCCGGACGAGGGCGTCGGTGCGCCCGGGGGAGAGGCCGACGACGGCGAAGGCGGTGGAGCTGGAGGCGGCAGACAAGGGACGGGCTCCTCGGGCGGGCGACCGTCGCCCGCCCGAGGAG
>WGAH01000512.1 GCA_015489145.1 Deltaproteobacteria bacterium | reverse complement strand
GATCGGGCGGTGCCGCCGGTGGCGGGGGGGGGCGGAGGTCGCCCGGTCGGTGGTGGGCGTCGCCGCCTTCCGCTACGCTGGACGCAGGCTTCCGAGCGCCCACCCTCCTGACGGCGCCTCCCCCGGCCCCGCGCGCCGGGGGGCCCGGTCCTCCATGCGCCTCCTCCTCACCGCCCTCGCCCTCGTCCTCGTCGCCTTCCTCGGCCGGCCCGCCGAGCTTCGCGCCGCGGAGGACGCGCCGGCCGCCGACACCGGCGCGCCGGAGGCCGAGGGCCCCCTCGCGCCGGTCTTCGCCCCGATCCTCGAGGACCCGCTCTTCCGCGAGGCGCGGACCGCCCTGCAGGTCGTCGACGTGCGGACCGGAGACGAGCTGTTCTCCTGGCACGCCGACGAGACCCTGGTCCCCGCCAGCGTCCAGAAGCTCATCACCTCGGCGGTGGCCCTGCGGACCCTCGGGCCCGCCTTCCGCTTCTACACGACCTTCTACCGGGACCACGGCGCCGAGATCGACGCCGACGGCGTGCTGCACGGCAACCTCTACGTCAAGAGCACCGGCGACCCCACGATGGTGGTCGAGACCCTGTGGATGCTCGTGCGGGAGCTGCGCGTGGACGGGGTGCGAAAGGTCGACGGCGACGCGGTCTTCGACGACACCTTCTTCGACGGCGAGCGCCTGATCCCCGGGTGGCGCAAGAAGGTCGACCTCGCCAACGGCCCGGCCTACTTCGCCCCCCTCGGCGCCCTGTCGGTGAACTACAACGCCGTGAGCATCGCCGTCGGGCCCGGCCCCGCGGTCGGCGAGCCGGCCCGGGTGGCCCTCGACGTGCCCGCCGACGTGGTCGTCGTCGACAACCGCGCGATCACCGGGCGCGCCGGCGGGCGGGGGTGGACGAAGATCGAGCGCGCCGTCGACGAGGACGGCCGGCTGCGGTTCACGGTGTCGGGGGTCGTGCCCGCCGACGCCCCCGTGCGCCGGCAGTACCGGGCCGTGGTGGACCCGCTGGCCTGGTACATGAGCGTGTTCCGCTACGTCGCCGCCCAGCACGGCATCGAGGTGATGGGTTCCTGGCGGGCCGGGGTCGTGCCCGAGGACGCCGAGCCGGTGGTCACCCACATGTCCCGGCCGCTCTCGGAGATCCTCAACCAGACCAACAAGTTCTCGAGCAACTTCCTCGCCGAGCACGTCCTCAAGGCCGTCGGGGCGGCCGCCGCCGGCGAGCCCGGGACCACCGCCAAGGGGCTGGCGGTCGTGCGGGCCTACCTCTCGGAGCTCGGCATTCCCGAGGACGCCTACACCCTCGTGAACGGTTCGGGCCTCAGCCGGCAGGCGCGGCTGAGCCCGGCGCAGATCAACGCGGTGCTCATCGACATGTACGGCGATCCCGACCACGCGCCGGAGTACCTGTCCAGCCTCTCGATCGCCGGCGTGGACGGCACCCTTCGCAGGCGCTTCGCCGACGCCGAGGCTCCGAGCAGGATTCGCGGCAAGACGGGGAGCATCGACGGGGTCTACGGGATAGCGGGCTACGTGCGCACCGAGGACGAGCGGATTTACGCCTACACCTTCATCGTGAACGGTTTCCGCCGGGTGCGCCCCGTGCGGGCGCTCCACGACCGGGTGGGGGAGGCGCTCCTCACCTCGACGGCCGAGCCGGTCGAGGACCTGAGCGCCGGGGAGCCGGTCCGGTGAGGGGGCCGACGAGCCCGGGCGGCGCCGCGCGCCGGTCCTCCGGGTGGAATCCATGTCAAGAAGCGTCGGAAAGGGGCCGATGGGAGCGGAGCAGCAGGTCCGGGGCATTGCATGGCGCTTTGGAGCGGTGTATCAGCGACGAACGAGGATTCGTGCAGGGTTGCCTTGCCGGGAGGGTCGCCGGGGCTCGGCGGTCCACCGGCTTTCCGCAGCGCCGGTCGCGGCGTGCGAGCGGTTCCATGACTCACCCGTGGAGTAGGCAGTGAAAACGATGCGCAGGCGTGGAATTGGCGCACTGTTCCTGGCCGGGCTGGTGCTGGCGGGCACCCTGGGCGCCGCGCCGGGATTCGCGGCGGACGACACCGGCGGCGCGGCGGGCGACGAGGCTCCGGCGGCGGCTCACGTGCCGACCGGCGAGAGCGCCGCCGCCCCCGAGGCCGCTCCGGCCGAGGACGGCGACCAGGGCGAGCAGTTCGACAAGGAGCTGCTCACGATCGAGGAGCAGGTCCACTCCCTCAAGGAGCAGGTCTTCCGGTCCAAGGCGACGCTCCAGCTCCTCAAGGAAATCGTCGTCCAGGCCTCCTCGGCGGGGTCGCGGGCCACGATCTGGCACGTCAACAAGCTCGGTCGCGGCTACACCATCGAGTCGGTGGCCTACTACCTCGACGGCCAGGGCAAGTTCAGCAAGGCCGATCCCAAGGGCGGCCTCGACGAGATGGACGAGTTCAAGGTCTTCGAGGGGGCGCTGCCGCCGGGGCAGCACAACCTCACCGTCAACATGCAGCTCCGCGGCAACGGCTTCGGGATCTTCTCCTACGTCAAGGACTACACCTTCAACGTCCAGGCGAGCACGGCCTTCAACGCCGAGGAGGGCAAGAGCTGCACGGTGCGCGTGGTGGCCGACGAGCGCAAGGGCATCGGGCGCTCCTTCGTCGAGCGCCCCAACGTCCGCTTCGAGACCCAGTGCATCCGCCTGACCGACTCGGAGTCGGCCGAGTAGCGCCTCGTCGAGACGCCGGAGGTTCGCAGGCATGTCCAGGATTCGCAGCAGGGCTGGCGGGGTCGGGTTCCGGCGGGCCTGGGGGCGTCGCGCCGTCGCGGCGCTGCTCTGGATCGCGGGGAGCGGGGCCAGCGCGGCCGAACGCGCCGAGTCCGCCGACGCCCTCGCGAGCCGGGTCGACGAGATCGAGCGGCGCCTCGACGGTCTCGACCGGGAGTACGGCGAGCGCCGGGGGCTCATCGGCGTCGAGGAGGCGCGCAGCCGCTTCGAGGACGCGGTCTTCGACTACCTGATGGGCAACTACGAGAAGGCCGCGCTGGCCTTCTACGCGCTGGTCGAGGCCGAGGCCCTCCCCGAGCGGGTGCTCGACCAGGACGCGCGCTGGTACCTCGCGGAGTGCCTCTTCGAGCTCGAGAACTGGTCGACGGCCCTCGATGTCTACGCCAGCATCGCCGCCGAGGGGCGGTCCCACCCCTTCTACGCCGACGCGGTGCGCCGCGAGCTGGAGATCTACGGCATCCTGGGCGACCACGACGGCTTCTACGAGGTCTACAAGCGCGAGATCCTCAGCGGCCGCGTCCCCGCCGACGACGCCGTGCGCTACACGGTGGCCAAGAGCTTCTACCGCCAGGGCGAGTCGGCCCGGGCGAAGTCGATGTTCTCCGAGATCGCGCCCGACAGCGACTGGTACGGCAAGGCCCGGTACTTCCTCGGCACGATCCTCGCCGAGGAGGGCGACTACCAGGCGGCCATCGGCGAGTTCCAGAAGGTGGTCGACCGCGGCGAGGCCGACGATCCGCAGGTGCTCGAGCTGGCGAACCTGGCGCTCGGCCGCCTCTACTACGAGGTCGGCGACTACGAGAAGGCCACCCGCTACTACCAGCGCATCGGCGCCAGCTCCGACTACTTCGCCGACCAGCTCTACGAGCTGGTGTGGACCTACGTGAAGCAGCAGGAGTGGGACAACGCCCTCCGGCACGTCGAGATCTTCCTCATCGCGTTTCCGGACCACGCCTACACGATGCAGATGAAGATCCTGCAGGGCCACCTCTACATGAAGGAGAAGGCCTTCGAGCAGGCGCTGGTGTCCTACGAGGACGTCGTCGAGGACTACACCCCCCTGCGCGACCGCCTCGGGGAGCTCGAGCGCAGCCGCGAGGACCCCGCCGAGTTCTTCCGGCGCATCGCCGAGGAGGGCGACGCCTCCCTCAGCGTCGAGGCCGACCGCTACCAGCTCCCCGACTACGCGGTGCAAATGCTGGTCGACGACCCGGAGATGGCGCGGGCGGTCCGCGCCCACCGCGAGCTGGAGCGCCAGCGCCAGGACGTCGACTACGCCAGCCGCCTCGTGGGCGAGGTCGACAACGCCCTCGTCGCCCAGCGCGGCGCCATCGGCACCTTCAACCGGGCCCGGGACGCGGTGCGGGCGGCCGAGGACGACGCGCTGCAGGCCCGGGCGGCCCTGGTGGGGGCCGAGATCGAGCTGGTGCAGGCCCACGCGCCGGAGGGCGCCCGGGGCGAGCTTCGCGCCCTCCACAAGCGCTGGGACGTCGTCGAGGGCCGCGTGCACGAGGTCGAGGGCGAGGAGAGCGCCCGCACCGACCGCTACCAGACCTACCTCGACCAGGTGCGCGAGGTGCAGGGCCAGGCCGCTCGCCTGCGCGCCGAGGTGGGGGCCGTCGAGGCCGAGGCCGCCGCGATTCGCCGGGTGCTCAACGACAGGCGGGGCGAAATCGATCCCGCCGACCAGGAGCGCGTCCTCGCGGAACTCGACGACGTGGGCCGCAAGCTCGACCGCGTCTCCGCCACGCTGGTGCGCCTCGAGTCCGACACCACGCGCCGGCGGATCATGGCCTCCATCCCCCGGGAAGGCCCGGGCGAGGGCGGGCGGCAGCGCGGCTTCATCCTCCAGGACCTCAGCGACATCCGGCGGGATCTCGCCCGGTACGCCCGGGGGGTCGAGGACCCGGAGGCCCGCCGCCGCCTCGCCGAGTACGACGCCTTGTGGAAGCGACTCGACCGGCTGGCCGACAAGGCCGACGTCGTCACCGCCCACCTCGACGCCTCCGAGAGCCGGGAGCGCGAGCAGCTTCGCGCCCGCCTGCGCGACGAGAGCCGCGTGCTCGGCGGCCTCGACCAGGACGTCGAGAACACGCGCAGCGAGGCGGAGGGCCTGGCGGTGGACATCACCCGATCGGGCTTCGGCAAGCTCGAGCAGGACCTCCAGGACACGGTGATGCGGGCGGACATGGGCATCGTGGATGTCTACTGGCTTCGCAAGACCGAGGTGTCCGACCGGATCACGGAACTGTCGAAGGAGCGGGGCCTGCGCATCCAGTCGCTCGACAACCGCTTCGAGGTCATCCGCCAGAAGCTGGAGGAGTAGCGTGAGCGCCCAACGAAGCCTGCTCGTCCTCCTCGCCCTCGGGCTCCCCGCGGCGGTGGCCCGGGCCGAGGACGACGGCGCGGCGGTGAAGGTCGAGGACGTCCGGAGTTCCCCGGAGGAGCAGGCCGCCTTCGAGGCGACCTTCGCCCGCTTCCGGAGCCGGATGGCCGAGTTCGAGGCGGACGTCAAGGACATCGTCCAGCAGCAGGAGTCCCTCGAGCGATCCGAGGTGGTCGGCAGCTACAAGAGCATCCTGTCCGACCTCGAGGAGGACAACCGGGCGCTGCGCGCCACCGCGATCCGGCGCTTCGAGGAATTCCTCGACAAGTACCCCCACGCCGAGCACACCCCCCACGTCATGTTCCGCCTCGCCGAGCTGTACTTCGAGCAGTCCGAGGAGGCGTGGTCGGCCAAGGACGAGGAGTACCGCCGCCTCCTCGACTCGATGACCGACGACCAGCTCGCCGAGGCCCCCGAGGAGCCCCACAAGGACTTCCACCGGAGCATCCGCCTCTACGAGCGCATCCTGCGGGACTACCCGGACTACCAGTACCTCGACGGCTGCTACTACATGCTCGGCTACATCCTGAGCGAGCCCAGCTCGGAGCAGTACGACGAGGAAGCCGGCCTCGCCCAGTTCCAGGCCCTCGTCGACCGCTTCCCCGACAGCCGCTTCGCCGCCGCCGCCCACCTGCGCATCGGCGAGTACTACTTCGACTACGCGCAGGGCGCCGAGGACCTTCGCAAGGCGATCCCCCACTACCAGGCGGTGGTCGACATCGAGGGCCCCGAGGGGCGCCTCTACGACGAGGGCCTCTACAAGCTGGCGTGGTCCTACTACAAGCTCAGCGAGTACGACAAGGCGCTGTCGCTGCTCAACGCCCTGCTCGACTGGTCCAACGACATCTACTTCAACGAGACCGGCAAGCACTCGCCGATGGAGCCCGAGGCCATCGAGTACACGGCGATCTCCTTCAGCGACGTCTCCGAGCGGCAGGGCCGCAGCCCCATCGCGGTGGCCGAGGCCTTCTACGAGCAGGTCGGCCACCGGGACTTCGAGGACAAGGTCTACAAGCGCCTCGCCGACGTGCTCACCCAGCAGGCCCGCTACGCCGAGGCGATCGACGTCTACCGCTACATCCAGGATCGCTGGCCGAACGACCCGGAGAACCCGGACTTCCAGTGGAAGGTCGCCGCGCTCTACCTGTCGCTGCCCGTGCCGGACCGCCAGGGGGCCCAGGAGGCCATCGCCGAGCTGAACCGCCGCTACAACGACGACAGCTCCTGGTGGCAGGCCAACCGCAACAACCCCGACGCCCTCGCCGTCGCCCGCAAGTACATCGAGGACTCGCTGGCCACCGTGGCGATCCAGTACCACAGCCAGGCGATGGAGACGGGCAACGTCGAGGACTACGCCAAGGCGGCCGACCTCTACGAGCAGTACCTGACGAAGTTCCCCTTCGCGGAGGACTACTACCAGATCCAGTGGTGGCTGGCCGACACCCTCTACAAGTCGGGGCAGCTCGAACGGGCGCTCGCCCAGTACGAGCAGCTCCGCAAGGGCGGCCGGCACAACTACAAGGAAGGGGCGCTGTGGATGGTCATGCAGATCCGCAAGCAGCTCCTGACCGACCGCTACGGCGCCGTCAACACCCGGCCGCCGGACGCCGAGGTCGACCACACCGTCGACCTGCCCAGCGGAAAGCAGCGCACCGTCTACAAGGTGGACGAGGAGCACGCGACCTTCATCGCGGTTTGCGACGAGCTGGTCAAGTCCGACTTCCACGAGGCCGAGCAGCGCATCATGGGCCAGCTCGCCGAGGCGAAGGACGCCGAGACGAAGAAGACGCTCCAGGACGAGCTCGAGCAGGTCCAGGCCTACGCCGCGGGCCTCGACCAGTTCCGGCCGGCGCTCGCCTACCTTCCGGCGCAGATCCTCTACGCCTACGGGCGCTTCGACGAGGCCCGGCCGCGGCTGCAGGACATCATCGCCCGCTGGCCCGAGCGGGACGAGGCCGCCTACTCGGCGAGCCTGATCGTCGACAGCTACCTCGAGGAGGAGGACCTCGTGAACGTGCGCAAGTACGCGCAGAAGTTCGCGAGCATGCGCCTGGGCCAGAGCACCACCGCCACCCAGAAGACCTTCATCTTCCAGGACCAGGCCGAGGGCGCGACCTTCAACCTGGCGATGAAGCTGATCGAGCAGGGGAAGTACGAGGAGGCGGCCGAGGCCTTCCTCGACTTCATCGAGGAGTTCCCGGCCTCGAAGTACCGCAAGGACGCCCTCTACAACGCCGCCAACAACTACGAGAAGGTGGGCAAGGTCGCCGAGGCCAACCGGCTGTTCGAGCGCTACGTGCAGGAGAACCCGGAAGACGAGCGCAGCCGGCCGCTCTACTTCCGGCTCGCCGGCAACTACGCGAGCGCCCTCGAGCTCGACAAGGCCGTGCAGTACTACGAGGCGCTGTACGAGAACACCAAGGGGAAGGGCATCGACTACGCCGACGCCCCGGCGGCGCTGTTCAACGCCGGCTTCCTCCGCATCGGCCTGGGCGACCACCGCGGCGCGGCGCTGGACTTCGAGCGCTACGCCCGCGAGAATCCCGACCAGCCCGACGCCGAGCAGGTGCTCTTCATGGCCGGGGAGCAGTGGGAGCAGGTCAGCGACGAGGACGCGCTGCGCTTCTACCGGCGCTACGTGCGGCAGTACCCGGACCTCAAGCCGGACCACGTGATCGAGGCCTACCACCGCATCGTCGAGATCGAGGAGCGCATCGGCACGCCGAAGCAGGTCGACCGGGCCTGGGACGACCTCTCGGCCGCCTACGAGCGGCTGGCCGCGACCGGGCAGGTGGGCCCGGCTGGCCGGCACTACGCCGCCCACGCCGAGTTCCGCAAGCTCGAGGCCGACCTCGAGGCGTTCAAGGAGATCCACTTCACCAAGGACGACGACAAGAACGCCGACCTGCTGCTGAACGTCAAGAAGAACGCGCTCACCGACATCGTGGACCGCGCCGAGGCGATCGTCACCCGCTACCAGGACTTCGAGTACTCCTCGGCGGCGCTCTACGTCGCGGGCCTCGCCTACCTCTACTACTCCGACATGCTCTACCAGGCGCCCTGCCCCCAGGGCTTCGACGAGGAAGCCTGCATGATCTACGCCGAACAGATCGACGAGATCCGCATTCCCGTCGAGGACAAGGGGCGCGCCCGCCTCGAGGCCATCCTCGATACCGCGCGGCAGCAGCACGACTGGAGCGAGTGGCAGACCCGGGCCCTCGAGGAGCTCAACCGTCGCTACCCGCTCGAGTTCGCCAAGGAGAAGCAGGAGTTCCGGGGCGAGGGCGAGAGCGCCTACGTCCCGATGGCCGGTCCGCTCTCGCCGCCCGCCGGCGACGGGGAGGCGGAGGCCGCCGCGCCGGCCGCCGACGCGGCTTCGCCGCCCGCGGACGCGGCCTCGCCTCCGCCCGCTCCCGAGGCCGGGGAGGTGGCGCCATGAGGTTCCGGTCCACCCTGATCCTCGGCCTCGCGCTGGGCCCCGGCTGCTTCGGCGGGAAGAAGCCGCCCGCGACCGCCGCCGAGCCCGAGGTCGCCGCCCCGCCCGAGGCGGGCACCGACGAGGCGGCCGCCGCCCAGGCCCCCGAGACCTGGACGCCCCAGCGGGTCCACGACGAGGTCGGCCGCGCGGCGGCGCTGCTCACCTCCCGGCAGGAGGCCGACGCGAGGCAGGCCCTCGAGATCCTGCGCGAGGTGGCCCGCCAGGCCCCGGACGACGCCTACGTCGCCTACAACCAGGGCGTCGCCTACATGGTGCTCGGCGACAGCACGGCGGCGCGCAAGGCCTTCCTCCACGCCACCGAGATCGACCCGACGCTGGGCGAGGCCTGGCAGAACCTCGGCGCGCTGGCCGAGCGCGAGGGCGACTACGCCCGGGCGCTCCGCAACTACGAGGCCGGCCTGAAGCACGACCCGGACAACGGCGACCTGGTGGTGGGCGTCATCGGCGCGCTTCGCAAGATGGGGCGCGGCGACGAGGCGATCGCCCGGGCCAAGGAGGCCCTGCGCGAGCACGCCAACAACATCAACGTCTACAACAACCTCGGCCTGGTCTACATCGACCAGGGCAAGGTCGATCTCGCGCTGTTCATCTACCAGCGCGCCCTTCAGTTCATCGATGGCGCCGACAACAACGCGCTCATCCACGCCAACCTGGGCCGGGTCTACCTGCTCCAGGACAAGACGGCCCTCGCCCGCGCCGAGTTCGAGCGCGCGCTGGAGCTCGACCCGAACCTCGTGCCGGCGCTGATGTTCCTCGCGCAGCTCTACATGGACAAGCGCGACTGGGAGTCCGCTTCCGGGCTGCTGGAGCGGGCGCGTGCCCTCGAGCCGGACAACGCGGCCATCCTGGTGAACCTGGGCATCTGCTACCGGGGGCTCGGGCGCTTCGAGGACGCCAGGCGGGCCTACGACAAGGCCCTCGACGTCAACCCGGACTTCCTCGAGACCTACCTCGACCTCGCCGTGCTGCTCGGCGACTCGATGAAGGCCTACGACCAGGCCATCGAGCAGATCCAGAAGTACCTGCAGCTCGGCGGAACCCACACCGACGTCGCCCAGGCCTGGCTCGCCGACCTCCAGAAGGAAAAGGAGCGGGCGCGCAAGGCGGCCGAGCGAAAGAAGCGCCAGGAGGAGGCGCGGCGCAAGCGCGAGGAGCGGGAGCGCCTGCTGCGCGAGGCCCAGGAGAAGGAAGCGCGGGAGCAGGAGGCCGCCGGCTCGACCGAGGCGACCCCGGCGACCGGCTCCGGGACCGCCGGGGAAGCGGGCGGCGCCGCCGGCTCCCCCTGGGGAAACCAGGGGGCGAGCGCGCCGGCCGAAGCCGCGCCGGCCGAAGCCTCGCCGGCGGCGGCCACCGGCGAGGCCGCCGGGCAGAGCTGCTCGGCGGTGGGGGCCTGCGGCGACCTGAGCCTCGAGTGCTCCCACGACGGCGTCTGCCGCCCCGCGGGCACCCAGGGCACCTACGGCATGGGCGTCGGCTGCATGGTCGACACCGACTGCGCCTTCGGCCTGAGCTGCGTGCAGAACCTCTGCAGCGCCGCCCCCGCGGGAACCGATCCCGCTGGTGGAGGTCAGTGATGCCTGCCATGACCCGACATCCCGCCCGCCTGTTCCTCCTCGTCCTCCTCGTCGCGGGGGCCCGCCCGGCCGACGCCCAGCAGCGGCGCCTCGTCTTCGAGGAGACGGTGATCGAGGGCAAGGTCCAGAAGCCCGAGATCACGATCTTCGTGTCGAGGCAGAACCTCAACACGGAGTACAACCTCGAGCTCCGGGAGTCCTTCGTCCCGAAGATCGTCCAGAGCGTCGAGAAGAAACCCTTCTGATGCCCCGCGCGCCGCTCGCGGTCCGCCTGCCGCGGGGGGCTGCACCGGGCGCCGAAATCCGATAAGCACGCCGCCAGGCACGAGTCTGACACCGACTTCACAAAGGGCCCCTGACACGGATTCCGCCACTCCGGTACAGTGCAGCCGGCAAACGGACGGTGCCGGGGCTGGCTCTCTCCGGTGACCCTTCAAGCCTTCCCAAGCCCGATCTGGTAGGAGAAAAGGTAATGGACTTCCTCGTGAACGCCATGCACAAGGGCGGCCCGTTCATGTGGCCGATCCTGATCGCCGCGATCTTCGCCCTGGCGATCTCCTTCGAGCGCCTGTACTACGTGATGTTCCGCGCGAACATCAACGGGACCGCCTTCATGGCCTCGGTGCAGAAGCTCATCATGGCCAACAACATCGACCGCGCGATCAAGCTCTGCAACGCCGAGCCCAACGCCGCGCTCCCCCGCGTGCTCAAGGCCGGCCTCATGCGCGCCAACCGCAGCGAGGTCGAGATCCAGAACGCGGTCGACGAGGCCGTGCTCGAGGTCTTCCCGCAGCTCAACAAGCGCACCCCCTACCTCCCGATGCTGGCCAACGTCGCCACGCTGACCGGACTGCTCGGCACCATCCAGGGCCTGATCATGGCCTTCGAGGCCGTGGCCCACGCCTCCGCCGAGACCAAGCAGACCATGCTGGCCGCCGGTATCTCCACCGCCATGTTCACCACGGCCGCCGGCCTGGTGGTCGCGATCCCGACCCTGGTGCTCCACGGCATCGTCATGGGCCGCACCACCAAGATCATGGACGAGATCGACCAGTTCGCCCTCAAGACCGTGAACCTGCTCGGCGCTCGCCGGCGCGGCACGCTCAAGGAAGAGGGCGCCTCCGCCAAGTAGGGGCTCCGCGTGAACACCGGCAGGCGCCGGCTCGGGCGCCTGCCGGCTGCACACCGGCACACCTGAACCCAGGGAGTCACGGATGGCCGTCCAGCGCCGGATCCAAGAGGCCGAGGGCCTGAACCTCGTCCCGGTCATGAACCTCGTGACCATTCTCATTCCCTTCCTGCTCATGGCCGCCGAGTTCGTCCAGCTCGCGGTCATCGACAGCACGCTGCCCCAGATCGGGCCGACCAAGCCCATGGAGGAGGAGCCCGAGAAGCCCCCCCTCAACCTGAGCCTGGCGATCACCGAGAAGGGCATCACCGTGCTCGGCGCCGACGCCGTGCTCTTCCCGGACGGCAAGCCCGAAGCCGCCGAGGGCGAGGAGCAGCCGCCCACCGTGCCCTGCAAGAGCGGCGGCGCGTGCACCGGCGTCGACGACTACGACTGGAAGCGCCTGACGTCGATCCTCGCGCAGATCAAGGACGAGTACCCGGATGACGAGAACGTCATCCTCGTGCCCGACTCGCGCATCAAGTACGAGATCATCGTGAAGGCGATGGACGCCAGCCGCGAAGATGTGGACAACCCCGGGCCCGACGGGAAGCCGCGCTTGCTGTTCCCCTACGTGGTCATCGCCGGCGGGGCGATGTAGGGACCGGTCGGCTCAACGGATCGAGAGGTATCTCCCATGGCACTCAAGAAGGCCAGGCGCCAGAAGCAGGGCTCGGACCTGAACATCACCTCGATGATGGACATGATGACCATCATCCTGGTGTTCCTGCTGAAGTCCTACTCCACCTCCGACGTGTCGGTGGCGCCGAGCGACAAGCTGCAGCTCCCGACCTCCACCTCGAAGAAGGCCCCGAAGCTCGCGGTCAACCTCGTGGTCGCCAAGGACAAGGTCGTCGTCGACGGCCTGCCCGTGCTGTCGCTCACGCAGGAGCCCGACGAGGAGAACCCCGGGCAGATGACCCTGGCGGTTCCCGACGACGAGATGAAGGGGCCGGTGATCACCAAGCTCTACGACCGCCTGCTCGAAAAGGCCGAGGCCGCCAAGGCTCTCGGTGAGCAGTCCGGCAACAAGGAGCACGAGTTCAAGGGCGAGATCCTGCTCCAGGTCGACCGGGAGATCCCCTTCTCGGTGGTGCGGAGCGTCATGTACACCGCCGGCCAGGCGCGGTTCGGGCAGTTCATGTTCGTCGTCTACAAGAGCGAGTAGCGGGAGGTCGGCGCTGGACCCACGGCACTCGCTCAGGCTCGCCATCGTCGGGACGTTCGCGCCCGGCGATGGCGCGTCGGATCTCGGCGCTTGCGAAGGGCCCGTCCTCGGGTCTATCCTGATCGGCATGCAGGGTTCGAGGACGAGGCAGGGGTCGCGGGCCACCCGGACGGTTCGACCGATCCGTCAAAAGGTTTCGGGGTCCGATCCGATAGCTAGGGTCGGTGGCCGCGTCAGCCGGGCGCAGGGAGGTCTGCTCCACTGGCTGGCGGCTCGATCAGCAACTCGCTCGGGGCAGGGGAAACTCACCCATGGCTAACAAGGCGAAAGCGCTGCAGCAGCAGCCCGGAAAGGTGCTTCGCATCGGCCTCTTCCAGGCCGGCAAGCCCGTTCACGAGCGGCTGATCAAGCCCGGCCAGAGCGTGACCATCGGGGAGTCTCCCAAGAACACCTTCGTCTTTCCCGCCCGGGGGCTGCCGAAGCGGTTCACGCTGTTCCAGGCGCGCGGCTCGACCTACACCCTGAACTTCACCGAGGGGATGAAGGGGAAGCTGGCGCACAAGGGCGGCGTCGCCCAGCTCGACAAGCTCCGCGCCTCCGGCGAGGCCGTCCGCAAGGGCGCGGGCTGGTCGATCAAGCTCAGCCCGCAGGACCGGGGCAAGATCGAGGTCGACCAGGTCACCGTCCTCTTCCAGTTCGTCTCCGCGCCGCCGGAATCCGCCCGGCTCGTCGCCTCCCGGCAGGACTTCCGCCCGAGGCTCATCGACGACGACGACCCGGTCTTCCTGGGATTCCTGGCCCTGTGGACGGCGGTGGCCGCCCTGCTCATGGTCTACGTGTTCAACACCGAGCCGCCCGAGCTGGTGCCGCTGGAGCAGATCCCCGACCGCTTCGTCGAGGTGGTCATTCCGCCCAAGGATCAGAAGCCGAAGGAGGACCTGCCCCCGATCCAGGACGAGAACGCCCAGGGCAAGCAGGTCGCCAAGGAAGAGCAGCAGCAGGAGCAGAAGGCCGGCAAGAAGGCCGCCGAGAAGAAGCCGATGACCGCCGAGGAGAAGGCGGTGGCCGAGGCGAAGCGCATCGAGGCGAAGCGGCAGGAGGTCCTCAAGAAGTCGAAGCTGCTCGCCGGCATCATCGGTACCCGCGGCGAGTCCGCCTCGGACCAGACCGTCGAGGACGTGTTCGCCGAGGGCGACGGCAACTTCCAGAACCTCCAGGAGGCGCTCCAGAACGTCGGCGGCGTCGAGGTCGCCAGCGAGGACGCCGTGGCGATGCGCGGGCCCTCCGAGGGCGGCGGGCGCGCCGACGCGAGCATCGGCGACCTGGCGAAGTCCGGCGGCGGCAGCGCCAAGGTGGGCAACGTCGCGGCGAAGGCGCCCACCGGCAAGGCTTCCCTCGGGGCGATGGAGGTCGCGAGCGGCGAGGCCGCCGACAAGGTCCGCGCCACCATCAACAAGTACCGCGCGCAGATCAAGTACTGCTACGAGCAGCGGCTCAAGGAGCGTCCCGACATCTCCGGCCGCATCGCGGTGGACGTGGACGTGAGCGCCGGGCGGGTGACGAGCGTGGTGGTCTCCGACAACACCACCGGCGACAGCGCCCTCGAGAGCTGCGTGAAGTCGAAGATCCGCCGGTGGCGCTTCCCGTCCGACTTCTCCGACTCGATCTACCTGCCCTTCGCCCTGTCGCCGAGCTGATCGTGAGGCGCTCGCGGGGAGGGAAGGACGCGGGGGCGCGGTGCGCGTCCTCGCGCCGGTGGGTTTCGTCCCATTCCGGGACAGGGGCCGCGTTGACGGGAACGCGGCTTTCGCCTATGCTGATGCAGCCGCCGAAGGGAGGTGGAGCGTGAAGCGCGTGTTCGGGCAGGCGTCGATGGTGTTGGCGATGGTCGCGGCGGTGGCCCTGGGGGGCCATGCCGTCGCCCAGGAGGGGGTGGCCGGGCAGCCGATGTCCACGGCCACGGCCAAGCAGAAGATCGAGTTCACCAACAAGGTGATCGTCGAGATGCAGGACGGGCTCAAGGACGTGGAGCGCATGCTCGACGACGCCCACAAGGAAGGCAACCCCGACAAGATCCGCTGCGTCGAGGACAAGCTCGCATCCCTCCGGGCCCTCAAGGAGGTCACGGTGCGCGCCCAGGGGGCGATGACCGAGGCCCTCGCGAGCTCCGACCCCACCGGGCCCGAGCGGGCCGACCACGAGCTGCGGAAGGTCGGCATCGCCGTCTCGAAGTTCCGCCAGATCTACTCGGAGGCGGCGGCCTGCGTCGGCGAGAGCAGCGTCGACGGCACCGCCGAGGTGGCGGTCAACCAGCAGGGCCTCACCGACCAGGGCGAGACGGACGAGCAGGTCGGGGACGTGCAGATCGACGAGGACCCTCCCCAGTACACGCCGTTCGAATGACACCTTGTTGCGTGGCCGGCTTGCCCTCGAAGGCGATATGGGTGAGGATGCAGGCCGAGTAGCGAGAAGTCTGTGGAAGCTGTTGTGGAGCGGGCCGAAATCGGATGTCGATCAATACTACGAGAAGGCTGGGTGTCTGGCTCCTGGGACTGAGCGCCGCGGGCACGGGATCGGTGGCGCGGGCGGCAGGTGAGGAACAGGGCGGCATTCGCAGTGGGATGGCCGTGGTGGAGCCGGCGCTCGAGTTCCTCGGGACCTGGCGCTCCAATGTCTACCTGACGGAAACCGACGAGCAGGCCGGCTTCTACTTCGGGCTGAACCCCACCCTCGGCCTGTCCCTCGACGCCCCGGAAGCGCGCCTCGGCATGAACGCCGGCTACTTCGCGCGCATCTACCCCAAGCCCGAGCTTCGGAACCTCAACCGCTTCAACGACGTCGCCCTCGACACCGACTTCGACCTCGCCCCGAGCGGGGTGGTCGGACTCCGCACGAAGTTCGGCTACAACGTCAGCTCCCGTCCGTCCGAGGCCGAGGCCGCGAGCACGGCCTACCTCCAGAAGCAGGACCTCGACGGCCAGGCGCTGGTCATGATTCGCCCGGGCTCCTCGCTGGAACTGGGGGCGGGCGGCTTCGTGCAGTGGCTCGACTACAACACCGACGAGAACGTCAGCAACATCCGGTCGGCTAACCTCAACAACCGACTCGAGTACGGCCCGCGCGTCGACTTCAAGTGGCGCTTCTTCCCGAAGACGGCGGTGGTGGGGGGCTACCGCTACAGCTGGTTCTACTGGAAGGACAACGCCCTCTGGGTCGACAACCAGGCCGACTGGGTTCGCGACTACTTCACCGAGGTCGGCGACCTCCTCGGCATTCCCGACGGCCGCGACACCCACGCCTACTTCGGCGTGCGCGGGCGCTTCACCGAGAAGCTCATCCTCGGCCTCGTCGCGGGCTACGCCCAGCTCAATTACCTCGAGGAGACGGTCGACGCCGACGCGGCGAACGAGATCGCCCAGGGCTTTTCGCTCGGTCCCGGCTACGACGCCGACGTCAAGGGCTTTCCGCAGGGCCTCACGGCCAACGTGGAGGTCGGCTACCAGCTCGCGCCCCGGCACAACTTCCTCGTCGGCTACCGGCGCGACTTCCGCGACATCTTCTTCACGAACTACGTCGGCTACAACGACTTCTTCGCGCAGTACAGCGGGGAGCTCGGCGACCGGGTGAAGGCCAACCTCAACGGCGGGTTCCGCACCGAGGCCTACCGCGGGGCCTACAGCCGCGACGACGCCTTCCTGCGCGTGGCGGCCAACCTGAGCTACGCGGCGGCTTCCTACGTCGACCTGCGGGTCGGCGGCTGGTGGAACGAGCGCGCCAGCGCCGACCGGGAACATCCGGAAATCGAGTACGACGACTTCGGCGCCTTCGGCGGCGTCAAGTTCCACTACTGAGGCGGCGCCGCCGGGCGCTCAGAAGCGCGGGTTGCGCGCCCAGGTCGCCGCGGTCTCGACGATGGCGTCGATGTCGGTGTAGCGGGGCTCCCAGCCCAGCGCCTCGCGGATGCGGTCGGCGGCGGCGACGAGCTCGGGCGGATCGCCCGGCCGCCGGGGGGCCTCGACGTGGGGGACCGGGCCGGCGATGCGCCCGACGGCCTCGATGACCTCGCGCACCGTGTGGCCGCGGCCCGTTCCCACGTTGTAGGCGTCCCCCGGGTCGCCCCGGAGCAGGCGGTCCATCGCCTGGAGGTGGGCGTCGGCGAGGTCGAGGACGTGGACGTAGTCGCGAATGCAGGTCCCGTCCCGGGTGGGGTAGTCCGTGCCGTAGAGCTGGAGGCGGGGGCGCTGGCCGAGGGCCGCCTGGAGGGCGAGGGGGATGAGGTGCGTCTCGTGGCGGTGCGACTCGCCGAGGGAGCCGTCGGGCATGGCGCCGGCGGCGTTGAAGTAGCGCAGGGAGGTGACCTGGAAGCCCTCGCGCTCGCGGCAGGCGGCGAGGATCTCCTCCACCATCGCCTTGCTGGCCCCGTAGGGGCTGACCGGCGCGCGGGGGTGGTCCTCGTCGATGGGCAGGCGCACCGGGTCGCCGTAGATCGCGCAGGTGCCCGAGAAGACGAGGCGCCGCACGCCGGCATCGTCCATCGCCTGGAGCAACGCGGCGGTCCCGCCGGTGTTCACGTCGTAGTAGCGCAGCGGGTGGGCCACGCTCTCGCCGACGAGGCTGCGGGCGGCGAAGTGCATGACGGCGTCGACCCGGTGGGCGCGCAGCACCTCGCGGAGGAGGGCGCGGTCGCGGACATCCCCCTCGACGAAGGGCCCGTCGACGGCCTCCCGGTGGCCGGTGCTCAGGTCGTCGAAAGTGACCGTCGCGTGGCCGGCTTCGCGGAGCGCGCGGGCGCAGATGCTGCCGATGTAGCCGGCGCCGCCGACGACGAGGATGGTGGCGGGCATGGGTTCTCCCGGTGTGAACTTCAGGTTATCGTGAAGGGCGGGGCTGACCTGTCAAGAGTGCTGCTATGATGCCAGCGGAACTCCGCCCACCGCAAGCGGCGGGGCGCGGGCCTCCCGGGAGGAAGCGTGGCTCGAAAGCGAACCCAGACGACGCGGCGGAAGCGGTCCGGGCTGGATCGCCGGGCGGGGGACGACGCCGGGCGAGGCCGTCAGATCGCGCTGCTCACCCTGGTTCTCGCGAGCGCCTACACCGGGGTTTCGCTGATCTCCTACGATCCCACCGATCCGGCCTTCGGCGAGGCCGGCAAGGCCGCCAACCTCGGGGGGCCCCTCGGCGCCTGGCTCGCGGATTTCCTGTTCACGGGGCTGGGCTACGGCGCCTGGCTCGTGGTGCCGGCGGGGCTTCTCGCGGTGCTCGCCCTCGCGGGCCGCCTGCGCCTGCGCGCCGGGCCGGTGGCCTGGTCGACCCTCCTCGGCCTGTCGGTCCTGAGCGGGATCGCCCTGGCCGTGCCCCACGACCCGACGGTCGCCGCCTTTCCCGCCGGCGGCCTGGTGGGGGCGCTCGTCGCCGGCGTGCTCCGGGGCCTGCTCGGCGTGGCCGGGGCCTGGATCGTCGTGGTCGGCTGGGCCCTCGCCGCGCTGACCCTCCTGGCGGACCTCGACCTGGGGGCGCTGGCGGGTCGGCTGGTTGCCGTCGTCGAGGTCGCGGCGCCGCGGATCGGGCGGTGGCTCGCCGCGGGAAGCGCCGCCGCCATGCGCCTCCTCGTGGGGGCGGGTCGGCGCGGAGGACGCGGAGCCGCCGAGCTGGCCGGTCGGCTGCGCGGGAAGGTGGCCGACCGGCGCGCGGCCCGGCAGGCGGAGGCGTGGGACGAGCCGGAGGAGGACTACGCGGGCATCGAGACCTCGGACCCCGGCCTCGCGCCGTCCCCGGCATTCGAGCCGGACCCGACGGTTTCGGGCCTGGCTCCCGTGGGCGTGGACCCGGAGGAGCGGCCGACGGCGACCGCCGTGGCGCAGCGGGACCTCGTGATGGTGGAGTACGAGCCCACCGGCGTGGACGAGCCGCTGTTCCAGGCCGAGGCCGGGACGACCGCGCCGGAACTGACGGCCGACCGGCCCCGGCCCTCCCGCGCGCCGGAGGAGGACGACCGCCCCCTGCCGGCCGAGGCCGCGCCCTCCGCCGCCGGCCTGCCGCTGGAGGAACCGCCGCCGGCGGTGCCCTCCGCCGCCGACCTGCCGCTGGAGGAACCGCCGCCGGTGGCGCCGGCGCCGTCCGGGCGGCGTGGGGGAACGGAAACCGCCGCGCCCGCCGGCCGGGAGGAGCGCGCCATCGCCGTGGAGCCGGGTCTGCTGGTGGCCGGCGGCGCGGGCCCCGACGGCCCGGCCATCGAGGGAGCCGGCCGGAACACGGTCTTCGAGCTTCCCCACCTCGGGCTTCTCGACGCCCACGAGCGCGACGAGGCGCGGGTGGACGAGGACGGGCTGCGACGCCTGGCCCGGGTGCTCGAGAGCAAGCTCGCCGACTTCGGCGTGCAGGGTGAGGTCACGGGCATCCGTCCGGGCCCGGTGATCACGACCTTCGAGTACCTGCCGGCCCCCGGCATCAAGATCGCCCGCATCGCCAACCTCTCCGACGACATCGCCATGGCCCTCAAGGCGCTGCGGGTCCGCATCGTCGCGCCGATTCCCGGCAAGGGGGTGGTCGGCATCGAGATCCCGAACAAGCGCCGCCAGACCGTGTGGATTCGCGACATCCTCGCCAGCGGCGAGTACCGGAGCTCCCGGGCCGCGCTGCCCCTGGCCCTCGGGCGGACCGTCGAGGGGCGCCCGCGCATCGCCGACCTCGCGCGCATGCCCCACCTGCTCATCGGCGGCGCCACCGGCGCGGGCAAGAGCGTGGGCGTCAACGCCATGCTCCTGAGCCTGCTGCTCAGCCGCACCCCCGAGGAGCTGCGGCTGATCCTCATCGACCCGAAGATGCTCGAGTTCGAGCTGTACGCCGACATCCCCCACCTGCTGCACCCGGTGGTCACCGACCCGCGCCTGGCGAGCGCGGCGCTGAAGTGGGCCTGCGCCGAGATGGACGAGCGCTACCGCCTGCTCAGCCGCTGGAAGGTCCGCAGCATCGCCGCCTACAACCGGAAGGTCGAGCAGGAGCTCCGCGACTGGACGCCCGAGAAGGCCCGCCGCTACGCGCCGAAGGACTGGCCGGAGGACGAGCCTCCGCCGCTTCCGGGGCGCCTGCCCTACATCGTCATCGTCATCGACGAGCTGTCGGACCTGATGATGGTGGCGGCCAAGGACGTGGAGGAGTCGATCATCCGCCTCGCCCAGAAGGCCCGGGCGGCGGGCATCCACGTCGTCGTCGCCACCCAGCGCCCGAGCGTGAACGTCATCACCGGGCTCATCAAGGCCAACATGCCGAGCCGCATCGCCTACCAGGTCCGCACGAAGGTGGATTCGCGCACCATCCTCGACCAGAACGGCGCCGAGGCGTTGCTGGGCCGCGGCGACGCCCTGTTCCTGCCGCCGGGGGTGAGCAGCCTCGAGCGCATCCACGGCCCGTTCTGCAGCGACGACGAGGTTCGGCGGGTGACCGACTTCCTGCGCGAGCAGGGGGAGCCGACCTACGAGGCGGCCATCACCGCCGGCGAGGGCGAGGCGGAGGTGGCCGAGGAGGAGTACGACGAGCTCTACGACCACGCCGTCGCCTACGTGGTGCGGGCCGGCAAGGCCAGCTCCTCGATGATCCAGCGCGAGTTCAAGATCGGCTACAACCGGGCGGCCCGAATCATCGAGGTCATGGAGCGGGAGGGCATCGTGGGGCCCGCCGACGGCGCGCGTCCCCGGGAGGTCCTCGTCCGGCAGTAGGGATAATCCCCGGTCGCGGGGGTGTTGCACGGCTGCTTCTTGCGGTGCCGATCCCCCTCGGCTATTCATCCTGGCTGTCTCCCGGAGTCGTCCGTGCGCCGTCTTCTCGCCGCGTTCTCAGCCGCCGCCTTCCTGTCCACGGCCGCCCTCGCCGGTGGGGACGCGCAGCCGCCCTCCACCGCCGACATCGTCGCGGGCGTCGAGAGCGCCTACCGCGACGTGCACTCGCTCCGGGCGGACTTCGTGCAGGTCACGCGATCCCCGTCGCTGGGCACGGAGGAAAAGCAGAAGGGCAAGCTCCACCTCAAGCGCCCCCGCATGATGCGCATGGAGTTCACCGGCCCCGACGCGCGGCTCGTCGTCACCGACGGCGAGAAGATCTGGATCTACAGCCCCGCCGACAAGCAGGCCTTCCTCTACCAGGACCTCGGTACGGGCGGGGGCATGGGCGTGCTCCTCGACGACCTCGACAAGCTCGACGAGCACTTCGACGTGCGTCGCGTCGAGGACGACCGCCGCTCCTACGTGCTCGAGCTCACCCCCAAGACCGAGGCGCCCTTCAAGAGCCTGCGCGTCGAGGTCAGCCGGGGGCAGTACACGCTGAAGCGCATCGTGATCGTCGACCAGATGGGCAACGAGACCGAGCTGGCCTTCAGCCAGGTCAAGACGAACGTCGACCTCCCGGACAGCGAGTTCCAGTTCCAGGTCCCCAAGGGCGCGAAGGTCATCGAGGGCATGTAGCGCCGGCCTCGGCGCGTGGGAGCGGGTGTGGGCGAACGCGTGCACATGGTCAGCCTCGGCTGTCCGAAGAACCGGGTGGACAGCGAGGTGATGGCCGGCAAGCTGCGCCGGGCCGAGTGGTCGGTGGTCGACGACCCGGCCGAGGCCGACGTCATCCTCGTCAACACCTGCTCGTTCATCCAGGCGGCGACCGAGGAGTCGGTGAACACGATCCTCGAGCTCGCCGCCTTCAAGGAGTCGGGCGCCTGCCGGAAGCTGGTGGTCACCGGCTGCATGGCGCAGCGCTACGCCGGCGAGCTCGAGGAGGCGCTGCCCGAGGTCGACCTGTTCGTCGGCACGGGCGAGTTCCACCGCATCGACGAGCTGCTCGCCCGTCCCGACGCCCCGCGCACGGTGGTGGGCGAGCCGACCTGGCTGCAGGGCGACGAGGACCCGCGGGTGAACTCGGCGCTGCCGCACTCGGCCTGGCTCAAGATCTCCGAGGGCTGCGACCACCGATGCGCCTTTTGCATCATCCCCAAGCTTCGCGGGAAGCTGCGGAGCCGGTCCCTGCCCTCGCTGGTGGCCGAGGCGCGGCGCCTGGTGGACCAGGGCGTCGTGGAGCTCAACCTCGTCAGCCAGGACTCCACCGCCTGGGGCCGCGACCTCGACGGCGGCGCCGACCTCGGCGATCTCGTGCGGGCCCTCGCCGAGATCGACGGCCTGCGCTGGATCCGCGTGCACTACCTCTACCCCCACGGCGTCCCGGAGGCGTTTCTCGACGCCATGGCCCGCGAGGACAAGGTGGTGGAGTACGTCGACATCCCCCTGCAGCACGTCTCCGGGCCGGTGCTGAAGGCGATGCGCCGGGGGGTGAGCGCCGACGAGCAGCGTCGGATCCTGGAGCGGATCCGGTCGCGGGTTCCCGACGCCTCGATTCGCACCACCTTCATCGTCGGCTTCCCCGGCGAGACGGATCGCGACTTCGAGCGGCTCCTGGCCTTCGTCGGCGAGGGCTGGTTCGACCACGTCGGGGTCTTCACCTACTCGGCCGAGGAGGGCACCGCCGCCGCGAAGTTCCCGGGGCAGGTGCCCGCCGAGGTGGCCGAGGCGCGGCGCGACGAGCTGATGCGCCTCGCCGCCCGGCTCAGCGCCGAGCGCCTCGCCGCCCGGGTCGGGCGCGTCGAGGAGGTGCTGGTGGACGGGCCGAGCCCCGACAGCGAACTCGTCCTCGCCGGGCGTCTTCGCACCCAGGCCCCGGACGTCGACGGCCGGGTCTACCTCGAGTTTCCGCCGGAGGATCTGCGGCCCGGGGACATCCGGCAGGTGCGGATCACGCGAAGCGGCGACTACGATCTCGTCGGCGAGGTAGTAGACTGACCGGGCACGGGCCGGTGGAGGAAGCATGAACTGGACGAGGACGCGGCGCGGGACCATCGCGGCGGCGCTGGCGCTGGGCGCGGCGGCCTGCTCGGGCGACAACGTGCAGACCGTCACCAACGACCAGGGCGACCCGGTGGCCGACAAGGACACCACGCCCCCCGTCATCGAGCACGACCCGATCACCGAGAGCCAGCCCTACCGGCAGGACGTGGCGCTGTCGGCCACGGTCACCGACGACGATTCCGGGGTCTTCATCGTGCAGGTCGTCTACAAGCGCGTCGACAGCACCGTCTGGAGCGACGCCGCCCTGAGCCTGGTCGACGAGGCCAGCGGGCTGTACGAGGGCGTCATTCCCGGAAGCGACGTGCAGTCGAGCGGCATGGACTACTACATCTACGCGGTGGACAAGAGCGAGAACGAGGCCACCGACCCCGAGGACGGCGCGCAGGACCCGTACCACTTCCGCATCGACGGCGACGTCGACACCGGGCCTTGACGGGCGCCTACCGGCGGGGCGGGCGGTAGGGGAGGCCGCGCACCTCGTCGGCGCGGGCGGCTTCCGAGGCGAGGACGAGGCGGTAACCGTCGTCCTCGGCGCGGCCCGCCCACGCCATCACCTCGGCGAGTTCCGGGTCGTCGGCGCCGAGGACCAGGGCGGCGCTGCCCCGGCGCCGCGCGAGGGCGCAGGCCCGTGCCAGGCCCCGCCCGGCCCCCGCCTCCCCGGCGAAGACCGAGGCGAGCAGGTCCAGGCCGGGGGGGCGGCGGCTGAGGCTGGCCCCCCGGGGGTGGACGAGGAGCCCCGCGCCGGCGAAGCGCCCGCTCGGCGGGCCGTCGGTGAGGATGCCGGTGGCGTGCGGCA